>CAZFLU010000111.1:0-4237 GCA_964519195.1 uncultured Planctomycetia bacterium
AATTTTATTCATGGATCTTTCAAGCGCTTCTTCATTATTTAAAAATTTTTCAAATTCCTGTAAAATTGTATACGCTCTTTTTATGCTCTCATCTTCGCCCAAGTAATATATGGTGCCTGTGGAGCTTTCTATAGTAATCATAGCTCCTTCCCTAAGACGTATTTTTTTGGCACTTTTTCCAGAAGCTTGCACAGCTTCGCTTATCACATAACCTTTATAATTTCCTACAACATCGCCCGGTACAGTGTCGAGTTCCATGAACTTGCCTTGTTCATCTTCTTGGATAGATACATTTTTTAGCAGAATTCTTGGCTTGCCGTATGATTTCGCTCTTGTATTTAAATGGTCCAGCACATTTCCTTCGCGGGTTATAATTCCATTGACATGCTTTAAACTAGATATATTCGAGTCCGTAAGCGCGGCGGTAAATAATATCTTTCCTTCTAGGCTGCTTGTTTCTGAAAAAGTTAGCTCTCCTGTCGCTATGCCGGGCAAAAGCGCAAAACCTTGCAGTCTATCTCCAAGGAAGACCGAACCCGGGGGAGTTTCTTTTATATCGTTTTCGCATCTCTCTACGCCATCTTTAAAGTCATCCACAGTTAAGATCTTATGCCTTTCAACAGGCACGTTATTTTCTCTAAAAATATTATATATTTTAGCGCTTGATAGCAAAGCCCCGTCAGGCGAGATAACCGCCGCTGCAACGATCGCATTATCTGCATATCTTCTTAACATATAAATATTAAACTTTCCCGAAAGAATATTAAGTTCGGCGCTATAAAGCCTGAGCGCGCCTACCGTGCCAAGATACGTTTGGCTTATCGGAACACCTCTTATTAGAGCGCCTGTCATTACCATTTCTTCTTTAGCTTCTTCGTTTTCCCATAAATCTATAACTAAAGCTTGAGGAGTCTTTAAAGCATAATCTTTGTTGCGCTTTAAAACACCGCCTTCTATTTTAAGCTTGCCTGTACGCAGTGCACTAGTTATGACTTTATTAAAATGTTTGTCCAAAAATTCTTGGCCAAAAGTCTCTGCGCTATATGCCGGCATTTTCGGTAACTCTAATTTTTCTAATGAACTATTTAGTTTTTCATATATTTTGGGCGCATATTCATTAAATGCCCTTTCTTGCTCATCTTCATAATTTTGCCTGCCTTCCCAAAAAACTATATTACCATCGCGATCTATATAATTTATGATCTTGCGAGGTATGGGTTCCATGTCGTCTACTCCTAAGGTGCTTTCCAAATATTTCATATCTACGCTATGGAGATTTATTAAGCCACTCGTTCTTATTATTTTTTGTGCAAAGGCATTTATTATTTTTTTCATGTATTCTGCGTTTTCATCATATCCTACATACAAGTCCCTAAAAAGTTCGTCCACATTTACGGAATTTGTGAACATGTTAAAAGCTACTCTCACGCTATGTTCAAAATTAACCATAGTGAAATCTGGCGCGCTTCCGCGATCAAGCCTTGCTCTTAGTATTGGATTTCTATAGAATTCCATTTTCCCAAGCGTGGTCTCCACTTTAAAACCTAATTCTTCAAGAACTTTAGTTATAAGTTTAAGTCTCATTTCATTTTTTCTTTTAGTGCCGCCTTCAAAATATACTATTTCGGCATTTCCGCCAAAACTCGGTGGAGTTAAATTAGCGTAGAGTTGCATCCTATGAACACCCAATCTTCTTCGTACCCATATATCGTTTCCGTTAAGTAGAATTTCGGCATTATACATTGAAAAATCACGCAGTACATCTAAGGCCTCTGACGGCGTACCCGTCTCTAGAAGTTTTAAATCTACTACTTGGTTTTCTTTGACTGTTTCATTTATGCTTAAGATGTTACTTTCTATTTCCGCGTGTGCTGCATTAATAAACTTGTTTAATGTATAGGCGTTATTGATTGTTCTCTCTTCAGAGGCTCGCCATAGCGCGTTCATTTGGGCAAAAAAGCTTTTTATAGCCCTGGACCCTTTTTCTTTGTTTAAATTATAAAGCTGCTCAAAATATATTATTTTTTCCTTCGCCTCTTCTTTTCTTTCATCAGGGATTCCATCCATAGCTAGAAAACTTTCAAGGATTTTATGTTTTAATATTTTCATAAAATAATCTGCGGTTTCGGTTGTCCAATTTACCGTGGTTGTAAGCATCGTCATGGCTTCATTATGGTAAAATCTGAAATTATTTAAAGCTTCTATATTTCTTCGAATCGTAAGAGCTTCTGTTTGAAATTCCGGGGTCATTTCGCTCTGCGTTTGTAACTTACCTGCGTATTTATGAGGTCTTGCTGCAAGTTCCGGCAGATCAGCCATTACCACCATTGCGCCATACTGGACCAGATTAAATGAAAATCCAGGCGCTATTTCTACGTTGTAAAGATTTTTCTCATAATATTTGGTATTCTCTGAGGCAGCTTCTTCCCCTAAAGAAGCATAACGCGCTTCTATGCCAAGTTTAATTAGAAAATACACTACTATATTTATGCTAAAATGCGCAAAGCTAGCCAAAGGCAAGGATAAAATACATCCTAGGCCTATTCCGTATATGCCTATCAGATAAAAGGGGAGAATTGCATCTATTAAAAATACTACTATAGGAGCAGGTAGGATTTTGCCGAAGGTATAGACGAGATTATGTTTTCTGTGCAATTTTCTCCATGCAAGGCGAAGTTTTTGCAGGTGTAAAGATATCCTTTTCTTAAGCGGATCTTCATATGATTTTGACATGTATATTTGCGCTTCTATTCTAGGCGGGCCTTTTTCGTTCAAAAGATGTATTATTATAAATGTTATACCGAAAACCGTAAGAAGCGTTCCGTAAATAACCAAATTTAATATTGGAAATTGTGGAACTACGTTATTAAGCACAGCATATATGGCCGTTGGAATTCCTACTTTGAATATTTCTTCAAAGATAGGTGCGTGTTTAAACGGAGAATATCTTGGATGTAAAAATAACCATGCTGAAAATCCGCCTAGATTCATTCTGTAATCAGGCCATTGCGATCCAGTTTTCTCTAAATACTCGATGATCTGATCTAGATTAGGCATTTCACTATTTTCTATATTGTAAAGAATAAAACCATAAATAAGTTCGAGTTCTCTGTAAGGATCAAGCGATATATTTTGATTTTTGAGAAGTGTCCTTATCATAATCGCTGTTTTGGTAAGAAAATGGGCGCCATCGCGTGATAAATCGTTATTCCTTGGAAATATATCTTTGTCATTCATCCAAAAATTTTCAGATGCAAAATTATTTGATTGTCTAAGAAGAACGGCCCTGAATCCTCTATTATTTGGTTTTATATATTCATCTCTTAACCATTCAAGGATTCTTAGCGCTTCTTTTCTTGCGGACTCGATCAACATTTTTTCCATTCCTGCGATTGCTCCTGTCATTAGCTCAACACCTTTGCCGCGACCGAATTCTTGTTCTTTATTACTAAAATTCTTTTGTCCGTTAAACATATTCAAAAATATGCGCTCAAGTTGAAATCTAAGATGCCCTATCATAGCTAGTAGAAATCCTTCCGTATCGATATCTTTTTCGTCTTCTTTTGTTGCTTCACGCAACTCACTTATTAAAGTTTTTATTTTTTCAGCATCATCATAATAGAATCCTTTTTTCTTCCAAAAATCAGGGTCGATTAATAAGTCGTAAACTTCCCGAAAGTCTTTTTCTTTCATGCCCGGAGTTTCTCTTATTATATTTTTTATCTCTTCTACTATAAGCTGCGCGTAATCTTCTGCTAAAAGATCCGCGCTTTCTAGCCTTGTCTCTAGTATAAAAAGAGAATGTGCGTGTCTTTGC
Source organism: uncultured Planctomycetia bacterium (assembly GCA_964519195.1). GTDB lineage: Bacteria > Omnitrophota > Gorgyraeia > JABMRN01 > RBG-13-46-9 > CAZFLU01. The sequence continues at coordinate 3,818 of CAZFLU010000111.1, forward strand.
AGAAAAGGATCCATGGTGCTATTAGGTTCTAAGATTCTTCTAGAAGCAAGGTATATAAGTTTATTTTTTAAGTTTTTTACGTCTTTTAAAAAACGTGGGTTTTCTAAAAACTCTTTCATGGCAGCTGCGATTTCTTCGGCTTCTTTGGGACCAAACCCCTGGTAACACCAAAATCTAATCCTTTTAAAATATGAAATATCCGGTACTTCTAAATTGGATCTATATGAAAGAAAATGAAGTTTTCTAGATAAGCTTTCATGATCAAGCTCGAGAAAAGCTGATACAATATTCTCTGTTGACAACCAGCTATGCTCTATTTTAAATGCCATTATAAGCACTAAATCATGCGCGCTTACATTTGCGTCTCTATAGCGCGCAGTTCCTTCAATGTACTCAAGCACGATATCCGCTGTTATGGCT
>CAZFLU010000112.1:0-4211 GCA_964519195.1 uncultured Planctomycetia bacterium
GAATTCCTCGAGCGGATTTAGCATTCTTAACTATTTTTCGTCTTTTTTTTTAAGCTTGAAAAACGCTTCCCGCCAGGTATTCAGGATATTCAGGGCTTCGCTTTCGGGAAGCTTTCTTACCAATATGCCTCCCTGCGCGTAAACGTAATCCCCTTTTTTTACGCCTTCAAGGTCAGCGAAGACCTTTCGTTTTTCTCCGAAATAGTCTACGACGCCTACTTTATTCTTGATATCGATCAATTTTCCGGGTATAGCGTAACACATATATTTCTTGCGGCTTTCTACTGAACCAGGCTTTTTCCTAAAGCGTAAGCTTGTTTAAGGAGATCGGGGCGGGTTGAGGCATCGGTTTTTTTCTCAAGGCCCTTAGCGATAAGTTCGGTATTGTATTTTATGTCAGTTGTAACAAAAAAATTCTTAATGATTGATTTAGCGTTATTGATGAAATCTTCTCTGTCGGAAGCTTCAACGCATATGAATCCTCCATGCTTTTTTTTCGCTTGGCGCGTCTTTTTCAGGATATTTTTATAACGCCACTCGCACTGGTATCTATCTATCATTATTTTTGTCTGCGCGCTTAGCGAACCGAAAAATATGGGAGAAGCCACAATAATACCGTCTGCCTTTTTTATTTTAGAATAAACTATCTGAAAATCATCTTCTATTTTGCAGGTACCGTCATCTTTGACCGTTTCACATTCCTGGCATGGGACCATTTTAAGTTCGTTCAGTACTATTTTTTCGCATTTTGCGCCCGCTTCGCGCGCGCCCGAAAGCGCCTCATCAAGAAGGGTTTCCGTGTTCCCTCCTCTTCTGGGGCTCCCGCTTATACCAAGAATGTACATTTTTAAAGATTCTCCTCTTTCTCAAGGTAATTTACGTAATCCTTAACCGCTTCTTTCAGGGTAAAGAATTTGTGCCGGAGCCCCGAGCCTACAGTTTTTGCAAGGTCCGCCTCAGTGAAATACTGATATTTATCTCTTAGGATCTCCGGCATATCGATATATTCTATGTTGGTTTTTATCCCGAGCCCCTCAAAAAGCGCCTCCGCAAGCTCGTTCCAGGTCGAAGCCTTTCCGGTACCTATGTTATATATTCCTTTCTGTGCTGGGTTTTCAAGAAAATAATATACCATCTCAACAGCGTCCTTAACATATATGAAGTCCCTTTTTTGTTCCCCGTTCTTATATTCAGGTCTATGCGACCTAAAAAGCCTTATCTTGCGTGTCTTTTTGACCTGTTCATACCCCTTATGCACCATGCTTCGCATGTCGCCTTTATGATTTTCATTGGGGCCGAATACGTTGAAAAATTTAAAACCTGTTACCTTGTTCTGCAAATTGTTCTTTAATACCCACAGGTCGAAAAGATGTTTTGAAAACCCATACACATTAAGCGGTTTTAGCTTAGGCGTGTTTCCGTCGGCGTCCGAATAACCGTTCTCCCCTGACCCGTATGTAGCCGCGCTTGAAGCGTAAAGAAATCTTTTGCCGTTTTTAAGCGCCCATTCCGCGAGTTTTTTCGTATATACATAATTATTCTCGATCATATAAGTAGCGTTTTGTTCGGTTGTTGATGTGCATGCTCCAAGATGTATTACCGCGTCAATTTTTCTATTAAGCGCGCCTGTCGCGATACAGTCAAAAAGCTTATCTTTTTCCATGTAATCATCAATGCTTTTCCCCGCAAGGTTTTTCCACTTAACAGTTTCACCGAGCCTGTCTACCACTATAATGTCGGTTATTCCGGCTTTGTTAAGCCGCCAGAGCATGGCGCTTCCTATGAATCCGGCTCCGCCTGTAAGTAAAACTTTCATCTCGCCCTCCCCTTATCCTGTTATGTTTTCTATGAGCTTATCAATATCTACGTATTTTTTTACCATCTCTACCGCTATATCTATTTTGTTCAGGTCTTCGGGCTTTATCTTCACGTTTATGTCGTGTATTTCCGACGAAATAGAATAGGTGTCTTCGTCCGAAAGGAGCACCGGTATCTCCCGCTCTTTAAGCTGATCCAGTACCTTCCTGCTGGGGGATTTTCCTCCCGAGAGCACGATCCCCGCAACGCCTTTCTTGTCCTTGCGACCTCTTTCATAATCAATAACCGCTTGTATCATATCTGTCCTGTCGTAAGGAGTTATTATCAGGGAATTGACTGCCATATATTTTATAGCGTCTTTAACTTTCATCGCGCCTATCAGTATTTTATCAACCGTATTATCAAGGCGTTTTTCCCCGCATAAAAGTTTTATTTTAAGTTCTTCGAATATTTCTCGCACGGTCGGCAGATCCAACCTTTTTTGATACGGCATGACCCCGAGAACCGATAGACCTTTTTTTTGAAATCCCATTTTTACAAATGACGATATCCTTTCATATTTTCCCGGATAAACTTTATTGACAACGACTCCGGCAAGTTCCACTTTTTCTTTATCAAATAAAGGCTTGTTAAGCATTGCCTCGTCAATGGGCCTGCCTACGCCGCCCGGAGTAAGAAGCACGACTTTTGAATTGAGAAACTTTGCGACAGTAGCGTTTGACAGGTCAAAAACAGAGCCTACTCCGGCGTGCCCCGTTCCTTCTATTACTACAAGCTCCTTGCCCGTTGATACGCGTTCAAAAGATTCCTCTATCTCTTTAACATGATCGCCCGTGGCCTCGCCTTTAATATATTTTTCCGTGAAACCGCGCTCAACAGCTATCGGTGAAAGATCTTTTATGCTAAGGTTCGAGCTAAGGCCGAAAACTTTTTCAACAAGGAGAGAATCTTCGTCAACTTTAAAACCCTGTTCCATGAGGTATCTCTGGCCTATCGGTTTAATGAATCCGACTTTTTTGAATTTTTTTAAAAGAGCGGCTATTAGGCCTAATGAAAAAGTTGTTTTTCCGGCATTTTGCCCGGTGGCGGATATGAATACTCTTAAAGGGCCCTTCATCGCGTGTTATTTTTTCTCCCATCTTAGAAGTTCAGCCGCTTTCCCCAGCGTAGAACCTTTTTTGATCTCTTCGCGAAGCCTGTTCTCCTGTTCCAGGATACCCATGGCCCTGTTCGCGATTTCCGTGACCTTTTCTTTTGGCACGCATACAATACCGTCTTCGTCAGCGAGCACCCAGTCGCCGCTTGTTATCCTTACGCCCCCTATCGTAACAGGAACTCCTATTTCGCCAAAACCTTTAGGTTCTCCCGCGTTCGGCATGATAAGTTTTGAGAAAACCGGGAATTTTGCTTTTTCTATTTCTTTTATGTCGCGCGAAGCGCCGTTTATAATAACTCCCGCGAGGGCGCGCTCTATCGCCCCGGATGTAGCGAGCTCTCCCCAGACCGCGGGCCCTACTCCGCCCGCGTCTATAACCAGAACATCGCCTTTTTCTGCAATGTCAACGGCCTGGACTGTTTTAGCCCAATCCCCCGGATATGTGCGCACCGTAAGCGCCGGGCCTATGATCTTCGCGCCCTTCCAGACAGCTTTAATACCGCTTATGCTGCCTTGCCTATGCATGGCATCGGATAAATTCGCCGTTGATATTTTTCCGAACAGTTTCCGCACGCCGGCGGAACTTACGCGTTTAAAAAGTTCTGTTCTTATCGATCTTTTATTCCGGATGGCTTTATTTATTATGGCCGCGGATGCCTTCGGGTCCTTCGCCTTATTTATTGCCCCGCCAACTACTATTATTTCAGCTCCGGCTTTAAGCGCGCTCGCGGCTGTTTCCGAGTTTATGCCGCCCGCGCAAGCGACCGGAATGTTAATAGCGCCTGATACCTTCTTAAGCCTGCTGAAAGGGTCTTTTCCTTTCATCTGCTCATCTATGGCAACATGAACGCCTATATAATCAACGCCCAAAGCTTCAAGCTCTTTCGCTCTTCTGGCAAGATCGTCCTCTTTTATCTCGATCAGGTCGGCTTGTATTTTAGCGCCATAATTTTTACCGGCCTCGACACATTCGGCTATAGTGCTGTCTGAGGCTGCCGCGAGAACAGTAACGATATCAGCGCCTGCTTTAGCGGCGGCCTCTGTTTCGATCCTGCCGACATCCATTATTTTCATGTCAGCTACGATCGTGGCTTTAGGGAATTTTTTCCTTAGCTCTCTTACCGCGTCGAGCCCTTCGCTTTTTATAAGGGGCGTGCCTGCCTCGAGCCATTCCACTCCGCCCTTCACAGCTTCTTCGGCAACCTTAAGAGCGCGTTTAAGGTTAATAAAATCCAAT
>CAZFLU010000113.1:0-4178 GCA_964519195.1 uncultured Planctomycetia bacterium
CTATACGCTATACGCTATATAAGGAGGCTAAGTGGTTAAACTAAATTTTGATAAGAATGGACTGGTCCCCGCCATAATACAGGACCATGAGACAAGTAAAGTGCTTACGCTTTGTTACATGAACAAAGAAGCGCTTGATATGACCATGAAAGAAGGGAAAATATATGTTTTCAGGCGTTCAAAGAACAGGATAATGCCCAAAGGCGAAACATCAGGGAACGTGCAGAACGTTAAAGAAGCGTATGTTGACTGCGCTGATAATTCAATTCTTTTTAAGGTAGAGCAAAAAGTCGCTGCCTGCCACGAGGGGTATTTTACCTGCTACTTCAGAAAAATAAATAAGGACGGAAAAGAAGAGATAGCGGAAAAGCGCATTTTTGACCCAAAGGACGTTTACAAAAGTTAATATGTATAACTTAACCAAAGAAGAATTCAGAAAACTGGCGAAGAAGGGCAATCTCATCCCTCTTTACAGACAGGTTCTGGCTGATTTTGATACCCCGCTTTCGGCTTTTACCAAAATAGATAAAGGGGAATATTCGTATCTCCTGGAATCCGTTGAAGGAGGCGAGCGTATAGCAAGGTACTCTTTCCTGGGGAGCAGGCCCTCTCTTGTTTTCATGAGCAGGGGGCGGGACATTACTATAATAAAAAGCGGGAAAAAAGAAACTTTCAGGACAAAGCGTGACCCGTTCTTCGAAATAAAAAAAATAATGAAAGCTTACACATTCGTTGAAGTGGACGGCCTTCCGCGTTTTTCAGGAGGGCTCGTAGGATACGCGGGTTATGACCTTGTTAGATTTTTTGAGAAAATACCAGAGAAGAATAAAGACGACCTTGGTATGCAGGATTCAATTTATGTACTGACCGATACGCTTCTTATCTTTGACCACGTTGAGCATAATATAAAAGTGATATCAAACGCGCACGTAACAAATAACGCGGATAAAGCCTACGATGAAGCGGTAGCGAAGATAGAGAATATTGTAAAGCAGCTTTCGAAAAACGCGGAAAAACCGCAGGGTCCGGCCGCGTCTAAAAGAAAAAAGAAAATCGGCAGAGTAAGTTCTAATTTCACGCGCCGCGGATTCATGGACGCTGTTAAAAAAGCCAAAGAATATATACAAAAAGGCGATATCATACAAACGGTCCTTTCCCAGCGCCTTAAAACCACCGTGCGATGCGACGCGTTCGAAATATACAGGGCCCTTCGCAGCATAAATCCGTCCCCATACATGTTTTACCTTAAATTCAAAGACATCAAACTTGTGGGCGCTTCGCCCGAAATAATGGTAAGGTGCGAAGATAGTAACGTTGAACTGCGCCCCATAGCGGGTACCCGGCCAAGAGGCGCCAGCGAAGCCGAAGACGCGAGGTACGCTAAAGAGCTTCTGGAGGACCCTAAGGAAAAAGCGGAACATATCATGCTTGTTGATCTTGGAAGGAACGACATAGGAAGGGTATGCGAATTTAAAAGCGTTAAACTATCCGAATTCATGGTTATTGAGAAATATTCTCACGTGATGCACATAGTAAGCGACGTATCCGGTAAGATGCGTAAAAACAAAGATATTTACGACCTTCTGGCCGCTACATTCCCGGCAGGCACGGTTTCAGGCGCCCCAAAAATAAGGGCAATGGAAATAATAGATGAACTTGAAAATACAAAACGCGGCGTATACGCAGGAAGCGTGGGTTATTTCAGTTTTTCAGGAAATCTTGACACCTGCATAGCGATAAGAACTATCCTCATAAAGGAAAACGAAGCTTATATACAGGCGGGAGCGGGCATAGTAGCTGATTCAGTGCCTGAGAGAGAATACGAGGAAACGCTGAATAAGGCAAAGGCAATGCTGAAAGCCATTGAGAAAGCCGAACAGGGCGTGGAGGCGTGATGATACTTGTAATAGATAATTACGATTCATTTACCTATAACCTGGTCCAGTACATCGGAGAACTTAAAGCGGAACCCGTTATTTACAGGAACGACGCCATAAAGGTGAAAGATGTAAAAAAAATAGCTCCCGAAAAGATAATAATTTCCCCGGGCCCGGGCACTCCTGATAACGCCGGGATATCCAAAGATGTCATAAAAGAATTTTCCGGCAAAATACCAATACTTGGCGTGTGCCTGGGGCACCAGTGTATCGGTGAAGTTTTTGGCGGTAAAATAGTGGGCGCGAAGAACATAATGCACGGAAAAACGTCACTTATATATCATAACGGGAAAGATATCTTTAAAAACGTGAAAAACCCGTTTGAGGCAACGCGTTATCATTCACTCCTTGTAGAGAAGAGATCTTTTCCCGCGGGCCTTTTAATAACGGCTGAAACAAAAGCCAAGGAAATAATGGGGCTTAGGCATAAAGAGCACCCCGTATTCGGAGTTCAGTTCCATCCGGAATCGATATTAACAGGCGAAGGAAAAAAAATACTTAAGAATTTTCTGGAAATATAGATGATAAAAGAAGCAATAGCCAAGATAAAGAAAAAAGAAAATTTAAGCGATAAGGAAATGACCGAAGTTTTTACCGAAATAATGACCGGCAGGGCAGGCACTGACCTGATAGCGGAGTTTTTGATCTCGCTCAAGGAAAAAGGCGAAACTGTTCAGGAAATAACAGGCGCCGCGCGCGTTATGCGCGAATTTTCCGAGAAAATAAATATTAAAAATAAAAAAGTCATAGATACCTGCGGCACGGGAGGCGACGCTTCCGGGACCTTTAACATATCCACCGTAAGCGCCTTTGTCGCGGCGGGAGCCGGATGCCGGGTCGCCAAGCACGGTAACAGGTCAGTATCCAGCAGGTGCGGCAGCGCAGACCTTCTTGAAGCATTAGGCGTTAACATAAACAGCTCAAAAGAAAAAGTAGCAAGGTGTATTGATGAGATAGGCATAGGGTTTTTATTCGCTCCCCTCATGCATAGTTCCATGAAATACGCGATGCCGGCCAGGCAAAAGATAAAAACGCGCTCGATATTCAACATACTGGGCCCGCTTACTAATCCGGCGGACGCGAAATTGCAGATAATGGGGGTGTATGACAGTGACCTGGTTGAGATAATAGCGGAGGTGCTTCAAAAACTGGGAGCGGAAAGGGCAATGGTCGTGCATGGAACAGACGGCCTTGATGAGATAACGATAACCTCAAATAACAAAATATCAGAGATAAAAGACGGAACTATCGAAACATATACGCTAAAACCTGAATTTTTCGCTCTTGGGACCGCGAAAAAGAATGACTTAAAAGGCGGAAGCCCGGAAGAGAACAAAAAAATAGCGGAAGCAATATTAAAAGGCGAAAAAGGGCCCAAGCGGAACGTGGTATTGGCTAACGCGGCATGCGCGATATATGTTTTTGGCATAGCTAAAGACCTTAAAAGCGCCGTTAGCGTAGCAGCCTCAAGCATAGATTCAGGGAAGGCAATGGACATGCTGGAGAGATTAAAAAAAGAAACGAATAAACAATGATACTTTCCAAAATAATAAACGAAAAAAGAAAAGAAGTAGAAGCGGCAAGGCAAAAAATGTCAGAACAGGAGCTCAAAGAGCTGGTTAGTAAAGCATATCTCAAGAGCTCCTTTAAGCGCAACATATCAAGGCCGCATCATGTCAATCTGATAGCGGAGCTTAAAAAAGCCTCCCCGCAGAAGGGTATCATACGCGGTGATTTTAACCCGCTTAAAATAGCGCTAAGCTACCAGGCTAACGGAGCAGGAGCCATATCCGTTCTCACCGATGAGAGATTTTTTGAAGGGAGCCTTAAAACGCTTCGTGACCTTAAGGGGAAAGTTACGCTTCCTCTTCTAAGGAAAGATTTCATAATAGATGAATACCAGATATACCAGTCGTTCCACTGGGGAGCTGACGCGATCCTTTTAATAGCGAACATACTTACGGAAACAGAGCTGATCCATTTTTATGAGACAGCGAAAGGCCTGGGCATGGACGTGCTTCTTGAGGTGCACAATGAAGAGGATGTTGAAAAAGCCCTTAAAACAGGCGCGTCCATAATAGGGATAAATAACAGAGACCTTAATACCTTTAAAGTTGACCTTGATGTAACCCAGCGCCTGGCCCGGCTTATACCGGCAGGCAAGGTCAAGGTTTCCGAAAGCGGCATAAGGACATATGAAGACGTTATGTTCCTTAAAAGTCTCGGAATAGACGCTGTGTT
>CAZFLU010000114.1:0-4167 GCA_964519195.1 uncultured Planctomycetia bacterium
CTTAATTTGGCATAATCATTAAAGATCAAAGCGATCTGAGGAGTAAACCTTGTTTCCCTTTCGCTCGTATCTGGAATAAACTGTCCGAAACCTCCCAGAAATTCCAACCCCTTGAGGTATTTGGAATTAAACGGAATAGTGTAGGCTGCCCAGGTATAGTATCCGTAGGCATCCGCACTAGTTGTATCCGGGCCTGTTTCTTTATCCCTGTATATAAATTCCGCCTGTGCATCAAAGTTACCTGTCTTGTAATAAAGATTGCCTCCTACCAGATAAACATCGTATTTACCATCGCTGTCCCATTTGCCCCATGAAAAAGAAGGCCCCAATTTGAATAGCCCATATTCTGTTTTAAAAACATTTGTCCAGTCAAGAACGATCGGAAAGTTATCGTTAGAAACCGTATCTTCACCGTCGCCAAAGGAAGCGGCGTTATCGCCGTTTACTACGGCAAAACTGACATTCGAATAAAAATCCACAGGCACTTTCCAGTCAAGCTGCACCCCGGCGTCGGACCAAGGCTCATGCCCGAACAGGCCCTCATGCATCGCTGAAAGAGTTATGGTACGCCTGTCAAAAAAATGCGCCAGGTTTTCAGGGCCAAAATTTACAAAAAACTTACCCGGCTTTACCTGAAGCCGCAACTCATCAAACTTCAGCCTGGCATAACCTTCTTCCAACTCCATCTCTTCCCCGTGATGTTTGGTAAAGGTTATGAATCCAGAAAGCTCGTCTGTTATATCCGCCTGGGCTCCGATCTTGGCTTCGTGTATAAACAGGGAATTATCTTTTCCTTCGACATTATGAAATCTCGCGTCGAGAGCGCCGATCAGCTTAACCTTATCCCCCAAAAGACCATGATGATGGCCTTGGCCCGAAACTTCATCAGCGTATTTATGAATATGCTCATCATGCGCGCCTTTCTCTGGTGCCCGGCGCTCCTGCTGCGCAAACCGCGCCTCAAGCTCAGCTATCTTCGCCTCATAATAATACGACATCTCTTTCATTTGTTTTTTTAGCTCATCTAACTGCTCCTGCAAGCCGGCTTCTGAGGCCCATGCCTTGGCGGATAAAAAAATCATAATAGTTAAAGCCGTAAAAAATAATCTTTTTTTAGCCATTTTTTCCTCCTTTTTTTAAATAGAAATTATTTCTATTTATTATCAAAAAAAAATTATCCGCTCCTCTTCCCGGAAAAAAACCTTAGCAAGGATGACAATAAAAACCCCGCAGCCGCCATCAGTATAATTACTGCGCCCGAGGCAACATCAATATAGTAAGAAAGAATAAGCCCCCCTATGCCGAAGAAGGCCCCGAGAAATGTCGACAAAAGCATCATCTTTTTTATGCTCGAACAATTAAACTGCCTCGCTATAGACGCCGGGATGGTCAAAAGCGCTATAATAAGTATGATGCCTACCATCCGTATCAAGATTACCACAGTAAGAGCTACAAGCGAAAGGAGCAAAAGATAGAAAACCTGGGTTTTCACGCCCGAAGCCTCCGCATATTCTTCGTCAAAGGATATGGACACGAATTCATGGTAAAATAATGCCGTAAGCACAATTATCAGAATATCGAGCACCAGCATGAAAAGGACGTCCGCGAAAGGTACGGTCAGAATATTTCCGAAAAGATACCCGAAAAGGTCAGGTACATAACCGGGTGTAAGGCCGATAAAAATAACACCAAGCGCCATACCGACGGCCCAGAATATTCCTATGGCAGTATCCTCGGGTACCCCTGCCTTCTTACTTGTAATCCCCATCCCCAAAGCCGATACGAGGCTGAAAGGAATAACCGTCACAAGCGGATTAATTCCGAGAAAATATCCCAATCCTATGCCCCCGAAAGCAGCATGCGCTATGGCCCCGGAAATAAAGGTTATTTTTTTAATCACGACAAGCGTACCTATTATCCCGCATGCCGCACTTGCGAGAATCGCAGCAAAAAGAGCGTTACGTATAAATTCATACTGAAAGATTTCCATCATTTGCTTTTTTTTGCCTTGATAATTTTATGTGGTTCGCCATGGGCGATTATGTCTACAGGGCGGGCATATACCATTCTTAAGTCTTCGACACTTATCTGCTCAGAATCATGGTAATATAATTTTCTGTTTAAGCAGCCTATTTTTTCGGCATGTACGGACATAGCCATAATATCATGCGTCACCAAAAGTATAGCCATCTTTTTTTTGAAAGCAGCCAACATATCGTAAAGGTTCTTCTGTGCTTTGACGTCGACACTGGCTGTCGGCTCATCAAGCAATAAAAGCGAGGGGCTATTGACTATGGCTCTTGCTATAAAGACCCTCTGCCTCTGACCGTACGACAACTCCCCTATAGGCCGCTCGGATAAGTACCTGACACCTACTTTATCCAGCGCTTCAAGAGCCGTTTTCCTGTCGGTTCGGGAAAAATACCTTGCCATCCCCTTCTTTCCCATAAGGCCCAAAAGCACCACCTCCAACACATTTATGGGAAAATGCTCGTCAAAATTGGAATGTTGAGGTACATAACCGATGTTTTTCCTGGACTCTTCAGGTGTTTTGCCGAGGATCTTTACACTGCCGGCAGCGGGTTTCAAAAGCCCCACTATGATTTTGAGCAAAGTGGTTTTCCCTCCACCGTTCGGACCGGTAATCCCTATAAAATCATTTTCTTTCACATCAAAATCTATTCTATCCAGAACAAGATAACCGTCGTAGGAAAAAGAAAGGCCCCTTATGTCCACAACTTTTTTTCTATCCTGCATCATTCGGCAGCCACCAATGCGTTGGTCACTTTTTTGAGATTATTGATATAATCTTTGGCCAGCGGATCAATAAATTCAACCCTGCCGCCTATACCTCGCGCTATAGTATCCGCGCTTTTCCGGGAAAATGCGGGATAAGCGAATATCACTTTTATGCCGAGACTTTTTGCTTTGTTTATAAGGCCCGCCATCTGTTTTGGCGTGGGGCCTTTGCCGCGATATTCTACGGATAGTTCTTCCAGGCCATAATCAGCGGCATAATACCCCCATGCAGGATGAAACACCATGAAGGTTTTATTATTTATTTTTGCGAGTTTATCTTTGATATATATATTAAGCCTATTAAGTTCTACTATATAATCCCTGGCATTTGTTATATAATATTCCTTGTTTTCAGGATCTATTTTTATTAAAGCATCTCTAATATTGCCTACCATTATTATCGCATTTACCGGTGAAAGCCATGTATGCGGGTCTTTGCTACCGTGATGGTGATGGCCCTCTTGGCCTGTATGATAATGTTCTTTAGGGACGATTAGTTTTATGCCTTTCGAGGCATCGCAGATTAACATCTCTTCATTAAGCGCGATAAGTTTGTCCATCCACAATATTTCAAATTCAATATCCGTACCCACTTTGACATATAGATCTGCTCTGCTTACCTCTTTCATCTGCCCGGGCGTAGGTCCATATGTATGGGGATTGCCCCCCGGAGGTATCATAACTGACACATCCACTTTACCTCTGCCTACCGCCTCGACAAAATCCGCTAACGGAACTATGCTAACTATTACTTTTGCTTTTTCTCCATCGGCATATGCATCCCAAGGGTAAGTCATTGTACTTCCTGCAAACATGACTATAAAAAACAAAGCGGTGCCCCAACGCCATACTTTAATAAAAAGCGCATTGAAAAATAATATGCATAAACTTGTATTTCCGTAATATTGATACATTGTTAATAGAAGTATTTTCTATTTATATAATAAAAAAATTTACCCTTTTCCACAACCATCACAAATACCGTTTACCTGCATGAAATGGCTTATTACTTTATATCCTTTAATTTTTTTTACTTTGCTAATGGCGCAATTTTTTATATCTTCAACTTTCCCGCATTGTATACAAGTAATATGGTGGTGGTGATGATCTCTCTTAGCAGTACATAATCCATAATGTTTTCTTCGGTCAAATTGTTGTACGCGTGTTAGGATTCCGCAATCAGCAAAACATTCCAAATTTCGATATACACTGGGAAGCCCGCACCGGTCAAATTTATTTTTTAATTTACCCCACACTTCTTCCGGGGCAAGATGGCTATCGCAATCGATAAAAATATCAATAATAGCCTTTCTTCGGGGAGTAATTTTTAAACCTTTATTTTTTAAAATTTCAATATAATAATTCATT
>CAZFLU010000115.1:0-4155 GCA_964519195.1 uncultured Planctomycetia bacterium
TCTCGCCCGCTCTCTTTCCGCTTTCCGCTTTATTAAGAAATATCATTATTCTCTCTTTTGACCTTTTCATCTCGGTTATTTTCTCTTTTGTATAATCTACAGGGTGCCTGTAATGGCTGGAAAGAAAAAGTAGTTTCAGGACATCCGGATCCTTGGATTTTTCAAGAAAATCTTTTATTGATATGAAATTCCCGAGCGACTTTGACATCTTCCGGCTGTCTATCGTAAGAAGGCCGTTATGCATCCAAAACCTGGGAAGTTTCTTTCCCGCGGCCTCGGACTGGGCTAACTCATTTTCGTGATGCGGGAAAACAAGGTCAAGTCCGCCGCCGTGTATTAGAAAATCGCGCCCCAGGAATTTACTGCTCATTACAGAGCATTCCAGGTGCCAGCCGGGGCGGCCGGGCCCCCATGGGCTATCCCATGACGGCTCTTCGGGTTTTGACTTTTTCCAGAGCGCGAAATCCAGAGGGTCTTTCTTATTCTTATCAAGGAGCGCGCGCGCGCCCTCTTCCATGTCATCAAGCTTTTGGCCTGAAAGTTTTCCGTAACCCGGAAACTTTCTTACGTCAAAATAAACGCTTCCGGAAGCTTCATACGCGGAGCCTTTTTTTATAAGAAGCTTTATGAACTCGACCATGTCCATTATTGTTTCGGTCGCTTTAGGCTCCCTGTCCGGTCTTAAAAGACCGAGCTTATCGGTGTATTCATGGTATGAGCGCAGATATTTTTCAGAGATCTCTTTTGTTTTTTCAACAAGGCTCTTTTCGCCCGGAATAGTTCTCGCTTTTTCTATTATCTTATCGTCCACGTCCGTAACATTGCGAATAAACTTGACTTTAAGCTTCTTGAATTTAAGATACCTTACCACGACGTCGAATATATAAGCGCTTCTCGCGTGCCCTATGTGCGGCTCGTCATAAACAGTGGGTCCGCAAACATAAATACCTATTTTTTTATTTTTTATATCTTCCTTCCTCCCGGAAAGAGTGTTATATATTCTCATTCTTTTTGTTCCCGTGTTCCTTTATTTCCTTTTCTATATGGTCTATCTCGTCCTGGAGCCTGTCAAGCCTCTGGGCCAGCGGGTCAGGTAAAGAAGTGTGGTCCAGGCTTATCCCGGATACTTTTTTACCTTCTTTCCTGACTACTCTTCCCGGAACGCCTACCACGGTAGAATTATCTGGTACGTCTTTAACCACGACAGCATTTGCTCCCACCTGTACATTGTCGCCTATCTTAACATTACCAAGGATTTTAGCGCCGGCTCCTATAACTACGTTATCCCCTATGGTCGGGTGCCTTTTTCCTCTTTCTTTACCTGTTCCGCCAAGCGTTACCCCCTGGAAGAGCGTAACGTTGTTGCCTATGACCGAAGTTTCACCTATAACAACGCCCATCCCGTGATCCACAAAAAAACTTTTCCCTATGGCCGCTCCCGGATGTATTTCTATGCCTGTCATAAAACGCGCTATTTGCGATATGAGACGCGGGAGAAAAGGAACTTTGCTTTCCCATAGCTTGTGCCCTATTCTATAGAATATCATGGCGTGAAGCCCTGAATAAGTAAGCAGGACCTCAAGAAAGCTTGTAGCGGCAGGGTCCCTCTCGAACGTGGCCTTTATTTCATCCTTGAAAATAAAACTGACGAGCACGAAATAAATAAGCGCTATAATTAACCCTATAAGCACGAAACCTAAAAAAACCATAAACTTATTCCTCCTTTATAGCGGCCGCGGCATAACTTGTTATCGCTTCGCCGGAGCCTATGTCCCCCAGGCCTTCCGATGTCTTGGCTTTAATATTTATCAGGGATCCCGGGACCTTGAGGATCTCCGCTATATTTTCCTGTATTTTTTTCTTGTACGGCTCAAGCCTTACAAGCTCTGTGATTATTACGGCGTCAATATTATTTATCGCGTATCCTTTTCTCTTTAAGAGTGCGTTTGTTCTCTCGAGAAAGAGGCGGCTCGCGGCATCTTTATATTCGCAAGCTGTATCAGGAAAATGTGTCCCTATATCGCCAAGACCGGAAGCTCCGAGAAGAGCGTCGCATATCGCGTGAAGAAGCACGTCACCGTCAGAATGGCCCAGGGCCCCTTTTTTTGATGGTATCTCGAGACCGCCTAAAAATAATTTCCGGCCTTCTTTGAGCCGGTGTATGTCATGACCAATGCCTATTCGCATAAAATTTCCGCCAGTTTCAGGTCCTCCGGCGTAGTTACCTTTATGTTCCCGGATGAGCCTTTTACTATTTTCACGCGAAACCCGGCTTTCTCCGCCAGGGCCGCGTCGTCAGTAAGACCGGATTTCCCGATCTTTTTGTAGGCTCCTAAAATAATTTCCCGCCTGAAACCCTGCGGAGTCTGGGCTTCGTAAAGACGCTTCCTCTCGGGAGTGTTTTTTATGAAGAGCCTTTTTGAGACTACTTTTATTGTTTGCTTGGCCGGAATGGCCGGGATAGCGGCTCCGTATTTTTTTGAGGACGCCACCACCTTTTTTATATCATTTTTGCTGACGAAAGGCCGGGCCCCGTCATGAATAAGCACGATATCCGCCTCTTTGGCCTCACAAAGCCCGTTCATCACCGAATCGCTTCGTTCTTTCCCGCCCGGGGCAACGGTTTTTATTTTTTTTACTTTATATTTCTTAAGAAGGGCCTTAAACCTTTTTTTGTTCTTCGGCGAAATTACAGGAACAATATGATCTATGAGAGGGGAAGAGGCTATTCTCTCAAGCGTATGTATTATTAACGGTTTTCCCTTTAAAAGAACAAACGCCTTCTCGTCTGGCTCCCTTAGTCTTTTCCCTGTGCCGGCTGCCGGAACAACGCAAACTATTTTCATTTATCTCTGTCTTCGCCTTGATTTTTCGTCTAACCTGTTCGCGAAAATCATCCTGCCCGCCGAAGTCTGCAGCACGCTTGTCACGACAACCGTGCTAATTTGCCCTATTAACTGGCGCGCGTTATCAACGACTATCATTGTGCCGTCATCGAGGTACGCCACTCCCTGGTTATGCTCTTTCCCTTCGCGCGATATCTTAACTGTCATCTCCTCCCCCGGAAGCACTACAGGCTTGAGGGCATTCGCCAGGTCGTTTATGTTAAGTACCGTTACCCCTTCTAATTCAGCGACTTTGTTAAGGTTAAAATCATTGGTAAATATCTTAGCGTTCAAAAGCTTGGCAAGCTTTACTAATTTCCCGTCCACTTCCTTTACTTCCGGGAAATCGTCTTCGTGCACCTTGACCTTAAGTTTTGCGCTTTTTTGTAATTTATTCAGGATGTCCAGGCCGCGCCTTCCGCGATTCCGTTTAAGAGAATCCTGCGAATCCGCTACCTGATGAAGTTCACGCAAAACGAACCTGGGAACTATAAACCTTCCTTCCACGAAGCTTGTTTCCGCCATGTCCGCGATGCGCCCGTCTATAATAACACTTGTATCAAGTATTATTATCTCGTCTTTCTGTTCTTCTCTCGAAAACCTGACATATGGTATTATGATGTTAAACTCGTCCTTTCCGCGCATCGCGATTATCATTCCGAGATAACAGAAAACGAGAACGAAAACAATGTTCAAAGAAGAATAGATTTTCTCGTCCATTGGTATCAGCCTTATGACAAGCGTGAGTATCCATGCCATGAAAAATCCGAATATAAGGCCGAAAACAGCTGCGGAAAGGTTCCGTACGGACAGGCGCCTTAGCCTTATTTCGAGAAGTATTACAAGTAGCGAAGCAAAAAAACCTATTATAGCCCCTGATGTTCCGTAAACAATATTAAAATCGCCTAAAATCGAACCTACATAGTACCCTACTATCGAGCTCAGGATAACAAAAAATAGCCTTATTGAAATTAGCGTCATTTTGTACCTCTTTTAAAATTTAAATAAATAATTAATCTCTTTCTCTTGTCTTATGAAGCAGCTTCCAGGGGTTTTTCTTTACGTCCTCTACGAACTCCTCAAGGTCATTGTATATCTTATCCTCCACAAGAAGTTTTCCCATGGTTCCCTCTCCGTCCTTAAGGCGCGTCATAACGACATCCGCCGAATTCGCCAGGTCGTTGAATCTGGATGTTACCTGTTCGGTTGATATCGGATCTTTCCCCCTTACCGTGTCGTTTGCCTCAAGGTAGTCTCCGACAGCCATCCC
>CAZFLU010000116.1:0-2436 GCA_964519195.1 uncultured Planctomycetia bacterium
CGGCCTTTTGCGGCAATTATTTCAAGACAATTATTATGGTCAAGATGTATGTGCTGGCTAGAGATAATCAGTTTATGGAAATCATGCTGAATGTCTATAAGTTTATTTAATAATTCTTTTTTGTGATGATCGTAAACAATTATGATGGCGCCCGTTACTTCTGCTCCTTTGGCCCATTCCAGTTTTACAAGCTCTTCTCTTATAAGATCACGCAATGCTTCGGATCTATTTTTATAATTTCGTTTTTTTATATGAAAATCAAAATCCCTAAGAAGAGTTTCTTCCAATGAAATGCCAAAACGTATTATCTTTTTCATAGTGTTACTTTTTTAAAAATAGTAACACTAAATATATTACATGTCAACAATAAAGTGGTTTGTGATGTTAAAATTTTTAAGTTTAAATTTCCGCCCATCCTTGAATAACCGCGCATCTTGTGTTAAACTTTATCTATCATGCAGGAAGCGATAAAAGCGGATGGTCTTGGCCTTGTTTACGGAAGCGGCGGAAGCGCTCTTACAGCGCTGGAAAGCATAGATCTTTCGATAAAAAAGGGCGAGATTTTCGGATTTCTAGGTCCGAACGGAGCCGGAAAAACAACGACTATCAAGCTTATCCTCGGGCTAATGCTGCCTTCCGCGGGCAGAATACGCATATTCGGCAATAACCCTTCCTTGCCCGGCGCGAGAAAAAACATAGGTTTCATGCCGGAAACCGCGAATTATTACTGGTATCTCACGCCATTTGAGCTTCTCAAGTTTTACGGCAATATCTTCGGGGTTAAAAAAAATGCGCTTAAAGAAAGGATAAACAGTCTCCTCGAGCTTGTCGGGCTATCCGAAAGAAAAAATTCACTCATGAGAACTTTTTCCAAGGGCATGCTTCAGAAGCTAAACCTTGCCCAGTCGCTCATAAATGACCCTGACCTCCTAATACTGGATGAACCGACAACGGGCCTGGACCCCATAGCTAAAATGAAAATGCGCGACATTCTTATTGATCTAAGAAAAAAAGGCAAAACCATATTCTTTTCTTCCCACGAACTTTCCGAAGTCGAAATAATTTCGGATAAAGTGGCTATTCTGAAAAGAGGAAGGCTCTTAAAAGAAGCTGTGCCTCAAAACCTGCTGAACGAAAAAGGCGAGCGTGTAACCCTTGATAAGTATTTTTTTGACCTGGTTAAAGGATAATATATGCGCGTTGCTTTACTTATAGCTAAACAGTGTTTTCTGGAATTAGCGCGTAAAAAGGATTTCTACGTACTCATCCTGCTTTTCGTTGGGCTTTCCGCTTTTTTCTACGGACAGTCGTTTTCAGGCATCAACGACGCTTCCAGATATTTAAAAGATATCGGATATTCGCTTATAATCCTTTTCTCAATGATAATAGCGGTCACCTTCTCGGCAAAACAGCTCCCGGCGGAAATGGGATCAAAAACCATTTACCCGCTCCTTGCAAAACCTGTATCGCGCGCAGAGCTGCTTTTGGGAAAATACCTGGGAAGCCTTGTCATATCCTCGGTATCATTTACTGTCTTTTATATGCTTTATCTTATCTTTGTTATGTCAAAAGGCGAAGGCGCCGGATTTACGCTTATTCTTCAGTCTTACGCGCTATCAATACTTCTTCTCGCGCTGATTTCTTCGTTTTCCGTGTTCTTTTCTTTATTTTTTACTATCGGGGCCAATATAACAATAACGTTCTTACTATATTTTTCTATCTACTGGTATAATGGAATGCTGCGCGATGCCCTTCTTCTGTCTCCGGGAGAGGCTTCTTACTTATACAACATTCTTTACTATATATTGCCGCATTTTGAATTTTATGACATGAGGACGCGCTTTGTTCATCTATGGGGGCCGCTTCCCCTGTGGGCATTTTCATCGATAATCCTGTATACGGGTATTTATGTTCTCGCGATCTTTAACGCGAGCAGGATCGTATTTGGAAAAAGAAATATATAATGAAACAGGCTTTTATTTTTCTTTTCGCGGGTGTTGTTCTTATCAGTTTATCCGTTCACATTGATAATTATAATCATACTTACATGGTAACGCGCGGGAACTACGGCGCGGAAAGCGATATATTTTTCAAGACCGTGGGCGACTTTAAAAATTATCTTTCAGATATGTCATACATAAGAGCTGACAAGTATCTCCACGGCGGCTCTTATGACTGGAAAAAATACTCTGAAGAAGAGAGCGGGCACGGAATGCATTTAACGGGCAGGCTTAAGCGTGAGGACGAACACGATGAAGACAGGCATGAAGAGATAACGTTTTCTTCGCGGCACAACGCGCTTCTTTCGCTTGGAAGGTCCGCTCACATATCGAGTCATATCCATTTAGAGGGAAAGGAAGAAAAAGAAATAGTGCCGTGGCTCAATTACGCGGTAAAGCTGAATTCTCATAATGAGCTCGCGTATTCAGTAGGAGG
>CAZFLU010000116.1:2446-4129 GCA_964519195.1 uncultured Planctomycetia bacterium
CTTAAAAGAACGGATGAAGGCATAGATTTCCTGAAAGAGGGCGCGCGGAATAACCCAGGGTCCTGGATGATATTTTTTACTTTAGGAGAGGTATATTTCCTTAATAAAAAAGATTATAAGAACGCTGAAAAATACCTTAAAAAATCCGCATTTTTTGCTGATATGAAAAATGCGGATAAGTTCGATAAGCGGAAGATATACAGCCTTTTAGCGGAAAGTTACTCCATCGAGGGCAAAAATAAAGAAGCCCTTGAGCTTTATGAAAAACTTATTTCTCTGTTTCCTGAAAGCGGCGCTTTAAAGAAAAAGATAACCTATCTTCGAGAATATCAATAATTTCAGGCACTTTTTCTTTCATTCCTTCGGTCATATCAAGGCTGAAATCAGTATTATAAGGCTCTATCCCGATAATATCTATTTCCGGAGACATCCCGAGCATTTCCGAAAGCGTAAGAGTTTCAATAAGCGCCATGCCGTGAGTTGAGAATTTATCATTGAAAGCGTCTTTTTTTATTTCAGAGCTCTTAAACATCTTTACTGTTCCCGGTTTTTCACCCATCTTCGCGGCGTCAATTATAATAACGCTCTCAAAACCCGAAAAATGCTTAAGGAGATCCAGGCCCGATATGTCGCCTGCTCTCGCGCTTACGCCTTCGGGAAGAACATGCTTTTCAAGTTCGTCAATAACACGCACGCCGATAGCGTCATCCCCCATGAGAACAGAGCCGATACCTAATATAAGTGTTTTTTTCATATTTGTTGCATCTCATCGCGCCGGTTATATTAAAATTTACGTTTAAATAAACTTCACGTCGAGAACATGCGTTGAGCAGGATATGCACGGGTCATACGCGCGGACCAGCATTTCTGACTGCAGCGTTATTTCTTCTTTTGATCTATCAAGTATCTCCGGGACCATTTTTTTGAAATCCTCATCGACATTAGCCAGATTCTGATTTGTCGGTATAACGCAATTGGCCTTTTTAACAACGCCCCTCTCGTCCACTGTATATTCGTGAACAAGCGAACCTCGCGGCGCCTCAACAAGCCCTACGCCCCTCTCGGCCTTTACCTTGAAGCTTTCCCATTCCCCGTCTTTGGGCCATGAGCTTACCGCCTCCTCTGGATCAATGCCGTTCTTAAGGAACCCGTCTATTATCCTGATAGCGTCATTGGTTGAATGGACCACTTCTATGAGTTGCACAACCGTGTTCATGAAAGGGTTATAGCACGGCACTTTAAAACCTAATTCTTTCGCGCACTTTTTTCCTTCTTCATTCAGTTTATCAAAATTAAGGTTTATCCGCGCCAGGGCCCCTACCATGTAAGAAGTTCTTTTGTTCTTTGAGTGTTTAGCCGTGCAATGAGCTACGTGGAATTCATGGATGATCTCTTTATAATCCTGGCTATCCACCGGTTTATCCGCGTCAGTAGAGCCAAGGTCACCTTCATACATCGCGTATTCTTCAGGATGCACAAGCGCGACGTATTCGGTTTTTCTTTCAAATTCAGGAAGTTTTAATTTTTTGAAAAGTTCGACAGTGTCTTTAAGGTCTTTCAGCTGGCCCTTAAGTATCGCGCGCATTTTTTCAAGCTCTTTTTTAGTAGGGATCTTAGTGAAGCCGCGAGGACACACTGTTATCGGATGCGTGTGCCTTCCCGCTAAAATATCACATAAGTCGC
>CAZFLU010000117.1:0-4074 GCA_964519195.1 uncultured Planctomycetia bacterium
CAATAGAGCCCATATATTGGCCTATCTTTCCGGCGCGCCCGCGCGCATAGGGTATGACAAAAAACTCCCGTTCCTTCTTACTAAAAAAATTCCGCATTTGAAACAGGAGGGCCTGAAGCACGAGTCTGAATACGCGCTTGAGCTTGTAAAGGAAATAGGCGCAACGCCGGAAGGGGCAGGCCTTTATGTTCCGGTGAGCGAAGAGTCAAGAAAAAGAGCCGCGGGAATACTTTCGGAATTTCATATAGGCGAAGACGTTCCTCTTATAGGAATAAATCCGGGAGCGAGCTGCGCTTCTAAAAGATGGAGCCCCTACCGGTTTGCCGCGATCTCGGACGAGCTTATAAAAAGTTCAAGCAGCGCTTTAAAAAAACCCAGGATAGTTATACTGGCGGATAAAGCTAATAAGGAATTCGCCGATGAGATGGCTTCAAAAATGAAATTCGAACCCGTGAATCTTGCCGGAAGAACAAGCGTCGGCGAACTTTCGGCTATTCTTTCAAAGTGCGCGCTTTTCATATCGAATGATTCAGGCCCTGTCCACATTGCCTGCGCTTTAGGCGTGCCTACAATATCCATATTCGGGAGAAAAGACCGCGGACTTTCGCCCAAAAGATGGAAGCCTCTCGGGCCCAAAGCCGTTTATCTTCATAAAGACGCGGGCTGCGATATCTGCTTTGCCCATAACTGCAAAAAAGGTTTCATGTGCCTCGCCGCTGTTACCCCGGAAGACGTCCTCGCCGCAGCCAGGAAGCTCTTAGATTACTAGGCCTGCGCGCATTAACCACATTTCCAATAACCGTCTATGGGGAAGCATTCCCGTGGACGTTCGAAAAAAGAATACGCATCTTTTTTCTCACTCGACTTTTAATCATAAATTGCCCTAAAAAGGGCATAATTCTAAATGGTGCGTTTGTATTTATGATTAAAAGACGCCACGTCCACGCTTCCCCATAGACGGCTATTGCGCAAGACTCTCATCAGTATACCCGAGTGAAGTATTCGAAAATGCGTATAGAATTTTCGTTATTGAACGAGGGTATGCTGATGAGAGGCAATAGATAAGATTGGCTGTTGATATTGCTAAATAGTTCTTAGCCCATATATATTGACAATATAATACGCCATATGCTAAAATCAAGCCTTATGAAAAAACAGAGTTTCAACAGGTTAAAACGGATAATATCGCAATTTACCGGGAAAAAAGTGCTTGTCATAGGAGACCTTATCCTTGATGAATTTATATGGGGCAAGGTTTCGCGTATATCTCCCGAGGCCCCAGTTCCGGTCGTATGGGTAAAAAGCGAAAGCTTCATGCCCGGAGGAGCCTCTAACGTTGCCAACAACATACGCGCTCTAGGAGGAAAGGTGTATCTTGTCGGGGTAGTAGGCACTGACGAGAGGGCAGGCATCCTGAAAGGCGAACTTGAGCACAGGGGCGTCAACATAGACGGAGTATTTGCCGACCCTGAAAGCCCTACAATACTTAAAACGCGCGTTATAGCGCATCAGCAGCAGGTTGTCAGGATAGATAAAGAAAAGAACGAGCCTGTTCCGGAAAGAATAGTTAAGAAGATAGTAAAATTCGTAGAATCCAGAATTGACGAAGTTGACGGGCTTGTAGTGGAAGATTACGGCAAGGGGCTCATAACTCCGGCGCTTTTAGATAAAATAGTGCCCCTCGCGAAAAAGAAAAATAAAATAATAGCCGTTGATCCTAAAGAGGAGCATTTTTCATATTATAAAGGGGTCACGCTCCTTACTCCGAACAATAACGAAGCGGCAAAAGCGGCGGGCCTGGAAATAAAAGATAAAGCGAGCCTCATTAAAGCAGGATTTACGCTTCTTAAAGAGCTTAAAAGCAAAATAGTTCTCATAACTTTGGGCGAGGACGGCATGATGGTTTTTGAACGCGGAAGAAAACCGGAAAAGATAGAGACCATTGCGCAGGAAGTATTCGATGTATCAGGCGCGGGAGATACCGTGATAAGCGCCTATACCCTGGCCCTTATTTCCGGCGCGACCAGCATACAGGCTGCCCATGTGGCTAATTGCGCCGCGGGAATCGTGGTAGGAAAAGTCGGGATAGCTGTTACGACGCAGGAAGAGGTTATTCTGCGTATAAAACAGGAAATAGAAAAAGCGAAGGCGTCATGAAAGTAATAGGCGTTATACCAGCAAGATGGAAGGCGTCCAGGTTCGAAGGAAAGGTTTTGGCAAAGCTCTCGGGAAAACCAATAATACAACATGTGTGGGAGAACGCGAAAAAAGCCAAGCTTCTGGATGATCTTATAATAGCTACTGACAGCGATGACGTTATTAGGATAGCCGGATCATTCGGCGGGAAAGCCGTATATACTTCTAAAGACCAGCCTTCCGGGACTGACAGAATAGCCGAAGTCGTGAACCCTCTTGACGTTGAGATCGTGGTAAACATACAAGGGGACGAGCCGTTCATACATCACAGCATGATAGATTCCCTCACGAACGCTCTTATGGAAGATAAAAGCATTCCGATGGCTACTGTAGTGAAAAGGATCACGAACAAGGAAGATCTTTTGAATCCCAATGTCGTGAAAACCGTCATAACGCGCGATGGCATGGCGCTTTATTTTTCAAGGAGCCCCATACCACACTTCAGAAAAGACGCTTCCCGGCATAACCTTATTGAAAATGTGCATTCTTTTTTTACCGGCAATGTAAGCGAAGAAGAACTTAAAGATTATTATAAACATATAGGTATTTACGCATATACCAAAGATTTCCTGTTCACTTATACTAATTTACCGAAATCCAGGCTCGAAGAAATGGAAAAGCTTGAGCAGCTAAGGGCCCTGGAGAACGGGTACAAGATAAAGGTGATCGAAACGGAATTCGATACTATAGGGATCGATACGCCTGAAGACCTGAAAAAAGCAGAAGAAGCTTTGCGTAGGGACCGTTAGTAATTACCGGTCCGGGAAACAGGAGAAACATGTCAAAGATCGTAAGTGTCGGAAAGATAAGAATAGGCGAAAAAAAAGTTGTCCTGATAGCCGGGCCATGCGTTATAGAATCTGAAAAAAGTTCGCTTCATCACGCCAGAATACTGAAAGACATCGCGGATAAATGCGATGTGCCGTTTATTTTCAAGTCCAGTTATGACAAGGCAAACCGTTCATCCATAAGATCTTTCAGGGGCCCGGGAATAAAAAAGGGCCTGGCTATTTTAAAAAAGGTTAAAGATAAGATAAAGGTGCCAGTCTTAAGCGACGTTCACCTTCCCTCGGAGATCAAGGAAGCAGAACAGGTCCTCGATGTCATACAGATACCGGCTTTTCTTTCCCGGCAGACAGATCTTTTGCTGGAAGCCGCTAGAACCAAAAAACCCATTAATATAAAGAAGGCCCAATTCATGGCCCCATGGGACGTTAAGAACGTTATCGAAAAAATAAAACGCGCCGGAAACAAAAACATCATAATAACAGAAAGAGGAACAAGTTTTGGCTATAACATGCTGGTAAGCGACCTAAGGTCAATACCGATCATGAAAAAATTTGGTTTCCCCGTATGCTTTGACGCTTCTCATTCTGTCCAGCTTCCGGGCGGGATGGGAACGAAAAGCGGGGGGCAGAACGAGTTCATAGAACCGCTTGCCCTTTCATCGGTCCTATGCGGGGCCGACGCGCTTTTCATAGAGGCGCATGAAAATCCGTTAAAAGCCCTGAGTGACGGGCCTAACATGTTAAAACTCGCGGAGCTTGAAAAATTTTTAAAAAGGCTTAAAAAGCTGGAAAGCATAAGGTGAGGCAATGAGCAAGAGCGTTAGATCCGCAAGGCGCGTGCTTAACATCGAAGCGAACGCTGTAAGAGCCCTGTCCGGGAAAATTAATAAGAATTTTGATAAGATCATAAACCTTCTCGCTAAAACAAAAGGAAGGGTTATCGTGACAGGAATGGGAAAGCCCGGGTTCATAGCGCAGAAAGTTTCTGCCACGCTTTCCTCTACAGGCACGCCCTCTCTTTATCTTCATCCGGCGGAGGCGCTGCACGGCGACCTCGGCAGGGTCACCAGCGACGATTGCATAATAGCCT
>CAZFLU010000118.1:0-4043 GCA_964519195.1 uncultured Planctomycetia bacterium
CCTGGCCCGGAGTGATGAGGCGGGCGTAGAGGGTCAGGGGGACGATGATGGGCTGTGGCAAAAATTCGTTTTATGGAAGCGGGCACGTTCTCTCTTTTGCCTAAGAACATCGCGGAGAGAAGAGCCGCGTAAGGGCCCGGAAGGCTTGATCTGATAAGAGCGTCTATACTGCTTCGCGTTCGGTAAATAAAACTTTTTACTTTAACGTTCAGCCCTTTCTCGCGGCCTATTTTCTCAAAATAATATCCGTCTTTTATGGTAAAAATAGCGTATATTCGTTTTTTGGCAAGGTAGTTCCTGTAATTAAAATTATTTTTCCCGTAATATCCGCGAGGTTCCAGCAAAAACCCCTCGGCAATAATAATATCCCCGAAACCGACCGCTCTGTCCGAGGAGCGGTCCCTGACAAGCGCTCTGCCGCCCGAGTTTTCCCACTTTTCTCCTGAATTTATGGCTTCCACCTCAAGAATAAAGTTTTTATATCTTTTTCTCTCTTCCGGATCGCTTGAGACCTTTCCTTTTATAAACACCATCTTCTTCGGAGAATGAATATGATCTTTTACGTTAGAGCCGCGTTCGATATTAAATAACCCGTAACGGAACATTCCAAAAGCAAAAACGCATCCGAGCGCGAGCACTGCGAAAACTTTATTGTTCTTAAAGAATATAGCCGACAAAATGATGAGAGATCCGACAAATAAAAGGATGAAAATAAGAAAGCGCTGGGTCAGGTCTCCAAGCGAGGATGTAATGATGCCTAAAATAAAAAAAATAGCTGCTATAAAAAGGCTATGGTTCTTCATCAAGGATAATATATTCTTTTATAAGTTCATATTTTACCTTGCCTATGCCTTTTATGTTCTTCAGGTCTTCCTTGCTGTTAAATTCACCATTATCTTGCCTGTAAGAAATTATGCGTTCCGCCAGGACCGGGCCCACGTGAGGAAGCTCCATGAGCTGGCGCATGCCCGCTTTATTAATGTTCACATTTAAATTCCGATCTATTTTTTTTACCTCGGGGGCGATCGAGCTAAAGGCGCGGGGTTTGAAATTGAGATAGAATTTGACAGCGCTTGCGATAAGGATACAAGCGAACAAAAATATGAGAAGGGTTTTTTCTTCTTTGGTAAATTTCACTTTTCTTCAATAACGATATTTACCAGCCTGCCGGGAACAACGATCCATTTTTTAATACCGGCGCCTTTTAGATATCTTGCTATTTTATCATCAGAAAGAACCGCTTTTTTAAGGTCTTCCTGGGGCAGCCCCGCGGGCACGCCTATTTTAGCGCGCATCCGGCCGTTTATCTGGACCGGTAAAATAATGTTTTCTTCAACTATAAGGTCTTTGTCAAAATCAGGCCAGGCCTGGTTTAAAATGCTTTCCTTGCGCCCCATTCTTTGCCATAATTCCTCTGCCATATGCGGCACAAGCGGGCCTAAAAGAACTATCACTGTCTTAACAGCCTCACCAACAACTTCTTTTCCGGCGTTCTCTTTTTCCAGAACGCCGTATATATCGTTAACCAGTTCCATGACAGCGCTTATGACAGTATTAAAATGAAATCCTTTTTCTATATCATCCGTAACCTTTTTTATGGTCTGATGCGTTTTTCTTCTCAGGTTTTTCTCTCCGGTCCGAGCCTTAGCCTTATAAGCCGTTACCTGTTCTGCCATCCTCCAGACCCTTCCTAGAAATCTGTATGCGCCTTCAACTCCGCGATCCGACCATTCAGCGTCTTTTTCCGGAGGTCCGATAAAAAGCGTGTAAAGCCGTACCGTATCGGCTCCGTATTCTTTTATGAGTTCATCAGGGCTTACTACGTTGCCTTTTGACTTTGACATCTTGGCTCCGCCTTTAATTATCATTCCCTGCGTAAATAGATTTTCAAAGGGCTCATCAAAACTAAGCAGCTCCCGGTCCTTTAATACTTTTACTATAAAGCGCGAATATAAAAGATGCAGGATCGCGTGCTCTACGCCTCCTATATACTGGTCCACCGGAAGCCATTTATCAACATCTTCTTTTATAAAGGCCTTATCCGGGCTATTGCTTGATATGTACCGCAAAAAATACCAGCTTGAATCAACAAACGTATCCATGGTGTCGAGTTCCCGTCGGGCATCACTTTTACATTTTGGGCATTTTGTTCTTCGAAAATCGTGCGATGTCTTCAAAGGACTTTCTCCTGAAGGCAAAAATTCAACATCCTCCGGCAGGAGAACAGGCAATTTTTTTTCAGGAACAGGTATTATTCCGCATTTTTCGCAATATATCACAGGTATCGGCGCGCCCCAATATCTTTGCCTTGATATGAGCCAGTCCCTAAGCTTATAATGAACGGAGCGCTTTCCTGTTTTTTCGCTCTCCATCCAGTCAGCTATTTTTTCCATTGCCTGCCTGTTCGAAGCGCCGTTAAACCGGCCCGAATTTACCATGGTGCCGTCTTTAATGTACGCCGCTTTCATGAGGTCGACATCCAGGGCGAATTCAGGGTCGTCTATAACAACTTTCACCGGAAGGTCGTATTTTTTCGCAAACTCAAAATCTCTCTGGTCGTGAGCCGGCACTGCCATAACAGCGCCTGTTCCGTATTCCATTAGCACATAGTTGGCGATCCAAAGAGGTATTTTTTCATTATTCACAGGATTTATTACAAAACTGCCTGTAAAAATGCCTTTTTTATCAGCATCGGCCTGGGAGCGCTCTATTTTGGATTCGGACCTTGCTTCTTCAACAAATTTCTCTATTTCGTTCTTATTCGCGGCATTTTTAATGATTTCGGGAAGAAACGGGTGTTCCGGAGCTATGGCCATATAAGTAGCTCCGAATATAGTGTCAACGCGTGTCGTGAAACATGCAAGTACGCTTTTTGAGCCCTCAACGGTAAAATGAATATTTACGCCTTCCGATCTTCCTATCCAGTTCTTCTGCATTATCTTAACGCGTTCCGGCCAGTTCTTTAATTTTTCAAGGTCATTGAGAAGCTTTTCAGCGTAATCGGTTATCCTGAAGAACCATTGCTCAAGGTCTTTCTGTGATACAACGCTTTCGCATCTTTCGCATTTATTTTCAATAACCTGTTCATTTGCCAGGACCGTATTGCACGACGGGCACCAGTTAACAAAGGCTTTTTTTCTATAGGCCAGGCCTTTTTCAAAAAGTTTTAAAAATATCCACTGTGTCCATTTATAATAGTCGCTTTTGCAGGATGCAACCTCCCTGGACCAGTCATAACAAACGCCCCAGGATTTAAGCTGGCGCTTCATTGTTTCTATGTTCTTGAAAGTATATTCTTTAGGGTGAGTTTTATTCTTAATAGCGGCGTTTTCAGCCGGAAGCCCAAATGCGTCCCATCCCATTGGTGTCAATACATTAAAGCCGCGCATTTTTTTGTAGCGCGCCACCACGTCCCCTATTATATAATTGCGTCCATGGCCTACATGAAGGGCCGCTGAAGGATAAGGGAACATTACAAGACAGTAGTATTTGTTCTTAAAATCCTTGATATCGGCCTCAAAAAGCCTGTTCTTGATCCAGTATTCCTGCCATTTGGGCTCGATCTTATCGAACGGGTATGCTTTCTCTCGCATAATGTCGTGTATTTTAGCATATGAAAAAACCTAAGGCAACACTAAAACCTCCTCCATTCCCGGAACGGTATCCCGGCTATTGCTAGATTCGGTTGCGGGAACGGAGGAGTAAAAATTTTGGTGGACCGTTTATTTACTTGTTCGAACCTATTTTACCCCGTACGGGGTAAAACAATCAACTAAAAAATTCCGTCATTGCGAGGGCGCGAAGCGCCCGAAGCAATCTCAAAACGATTTATGAAACCATTCTTTACTTACTCTGTATTTATAAGCAATATCTTTCCAATGCATTCTTCTCCATCTCCAGTCATCAATCATATTCTTTCTTATTTCAAAAGCCCTGTCTTTATCTCTCATTTTATACCTCCCTTCTTACCTCCTACTTTACCATATTAAATCAACTTCCGGAGGCACTCAGGCAGACGCATACGCTATCTAAGGGCTGCTTTT
>CAZFLU010000119.1:0-1218 GCA_964519195.1 uncultured Planctomycetia bacterium
TTCTATTGTTATTATATTCTTCTTGGTAGATTTGATAGCGCTTAATATGCAGTATAAAGTTGTGGTTTTCCCGCTGCCGGTTGGACCTGTCAGGAATATGAGGCCATAAGGCCGTGTTATCCTTTCTTTTAATTTTTCAAGATTATCCTTGCTTAAACCTATGGCGGAAAGCTCAAAGCTCATTTGGCTGGTATCAAGAACGCGGATTACAAGTTTTTCCCCGTATATGGTTGGAATGGTGGATACGCGGAAATCTATATTGTGTCTTGCTATATTCAT
Source organism: uncultured Planctomycetia bacterium (assembly GCA_964519195.1). Classification (GTDB taxonomy): domain Bacteria; phylum Omnitrophota; class Gorgyraeia; order JABMRN01; family RBG-13-46-9; genus CAZFLU01. The sequence goes on from CAZFLU010000119.1 coordinate 280, forward strand.
CGCGAAACCGCCGTCTTGAGGGAGGCGTTTTTCAGCTATATCAAGCCTTGAGAGTATTTTTATCCTTGAGATGATAGGTGCTATCATCTCCTTGGCAGGGGGCTCTTTTTCATAAAGAACTCCGTCTATCCTGAAGCGTATGGAAACCCTGCCCTCCATGGGTTCTATGTGAATATCGCTGGCTTTCTCTTTGACAGCTTGTTCTATAAGGGTATTGACCATCTTAATAACTGGGGCTTCTGCTGCTTTGCTTTTTAATTCATCTATGCTCTCTGGCGTTTCCTCAAGATAAACTCCCGCGTCTTCAAGTCCGGTGTCCTCGCCTCCGAACATTCCTTTATGAAGATATAATCTATCTATTCCTTTTTTAATATCGGTTTTCGTGCTGCAATAAACGGAAATATTCATTCTGCTTATTTTCTTAAGATTGTCGATAACATTAAAATTCAGAGGGTCCCAAACCGCAACAGAAAGATACCTGTCTGTTTTAGCAAAAGGAAGAACCATGTTTGACCTTGCAAATTTTTCATCTATGATCTTCTCGAGCTCCTGATCAAAGCGTATATTAAGCGATTTGTCGCTGAAAGATATATATTTTATCCCAAGTTTCTTGCTAATCGAAAGGCAAAGGCCTTCTTCGGTAAGGTACCCAAGGCTTATGAGCATTTCGCCTATAGGTTTTGAATCTTTGGTTTTCTGTTGTACGTTCAGAGCCTCATTAAGCTGTTCCTCGGTTATAAGCCCGTCTTCTAAAAGGATCTCACCTAATTTTTTCCTGCTTAGCTTAGCCATAATGCCCTTCCTTTTTAACCGTTATACCTTTCTAAAGCGTCGCGCATTCTGCGGTCTCTTTCCGATTCTTCTTCGGTTGTGATAAATCTAGGATCGCGCTGTTTTACTATATAAGGTGTTATGAATATTATTATTTCTGTGTCTTCT
>CAZFLU010000119.1:1228-3991 GCA_964519195.1 uncultured Planctomycetia bacterium
TGTTATATCTTGACTTGAATATTTCTCCTATAAAAGGTATGTCCCCTAAAATGGGCACTTTTCTTATCGTCTTAAAATTATCGGTTTTTATAAGGCCGGCTATAACAACTGTGTCTCCGTCCTTTACCATGACAGTGCTGCTTGAGCTTCTTATCTGTGGATCCAAAAATTGCGTGGTAAAAAACGCTGAAGTTTCGGCTCTTGCTACAGATGGTTCAATAAACATAAAAATCTCATCGTTTTTATTTGCTTGCGGGACGACTTTAAGGATAATTCCTGTTTCGACTCTTTCTGCTGTTTCAATAACATCACCTGACTGCGCAACAGTTTGACTTTCAACGCCTATGGCGGTATTTGCAGATACTTTGATTGTAGCAGGCTCGCTATTAAGCGTCATTATTCTCGGTCTTGAAAGTAGCTTAGTATCCTCATCCTGCACAAAAAGTTTTAAGACTATTTTCATGTCATCTGCCGTAAGCGTGCCATAGGTAAAAAGACTGCTCGCCAAGATGTTAGTTCCGAAAGTGTCTTTTATAAAATTCTCCGTAAAAGGAAAACCCGTTGGCGAGGTAATACGCTGCCCTTCAGGGGTCGAATCGTCGGTCTTGCCCCAAAAAACACCGGCGGTCTGTTGTTCCGTACCATATTCAACACCGATACGTTTTATAGCGTCTGTTGTAGTCTCTATTATCTCGGCCTGTATCATGATCTGAACCGGTGAGACATCGAGCTCTTTTATTGTCTCTTCTATGGCTTCAAAATTGCCCGGTATATCGGTTATGATAAGACTATTAGTTCTTCTATTAGCAACTATTTTACCGTGCGGTGACATTAAAGTTTTTATAACCTCAACTATATTTTTTGCTGATTCCATATCTGATCCGGATGCGCTCGAGCCGCCAGACCCTGAAGTCCCTCCTCCCAGGCTAGAAGAACCGCCTGAAGATGCGCTGCCGCCTGAAGCGCCGCTCATAGTCTCGCCTGTAAAAGTAGCCATAGAAGTCGAAGCTATTCCTTGATCATCGCCTTTTAAAGTCATGTTATATACTTGGATATAATTTAATTTAAATACTTTAGTTATGGTTTTTATGGCGCCTGTTCCAGCGGGTTTTATAAGATACACGTTTCCGCTTTGTTTCATATAAGAAAGTCCGTTAGCCTCTAAAATAGATGAGAGCGCTTCGTCAACGGATACGTTATTAAGGTAAACTGTTATAGTTTTTCCTTCTATTACGTCGCTTGCTATAAAATTTATTCCTGTTTGTTTTGATAGAGCCTTTAATATATTTTTTAGTTCTGCATTCTCAAAATCCACAGAAACACGTTTTTCGATTTCCATGGATGTATTTATTTCCTGCATTGCTTTGTATGAATCGGTAGGCGGGCTTTCAGCATGGTTTATGCCAGCTATAAAAATAAATAAAATTGCCAGCGATATAGTAATTCTTTTGTTCATGATTTTCACCTTTCAAGTTTTATTTGTTTTCCATTTTCTAAAATTATTACATAATTTTCCGTGATTTTTATTACCTTGGCCCTGCCTGCAAGATCCCCTTCTTCAACCACGTTACCTGAAATTATAGCTGTATTCTTATCGGGTCCTGTAACGATACCTTCTAGAGTAAGATCCCCTTGTGCATTTATTGGTCCCCCCACCTCGGAAATTCTATCAAAAAGACCTTCCCTTGCTATCAATGCTATTTCTGGCGGTTTTTTCATGGGATTTCCAAAATCAGTGCCGGAATAAGTGATTTTTTTTGTCGATGCTTCATTTAATTTTTTTTCAATTTCACTGAAGGTATGGCCGCTTTCATATCGTTCGGATGGTAAGACGTTTCCATTTTCTTGCCGCTTCTTTGTGATAAAAATATTTACCATGAATATCGCAATTAAAGCACCGACTGCAATTTTCTCTATTAATATTTTTTTATCTTGTGTCATTTTTGCACACTGAAACCTGTTATTTTAAGTTTAAAATTTATTACCGGTTCTTCCTCGGCATCCTTAAGAGAAGAAACGGTCTGCGCTTGCTCGCCTATTACGCCGGCGGTATCAGGCGCATTAAAAGGTTCGAATATGTTAATATCAGTTCTTGGGCCGGGCCTAGCCTCTTGGGGCACAGGCGAACGCATCGCAGAGTTAAACATTTGTGCTCCAAAAGCCTGAGCTCCGCCATGAGATCTCATCTGAAGTTCTTCTACAATAAGATATTTATCTCCGGTCTCAAGCGCTAAGATGAAACGGCCTATGTTATGATATGAAGCCCTTCCTTCAACCAATATGCTTATCTTGCGGTATCCGGACAATGTAATACTTTCGATGGGTCTTACAAAATCAAGAGTGATCAATTCTTTTTTCGCGTTTTCTGTAATAAGCCCAAGCAGGCTGTAAGGATCTTTATCAACAGAAAGTTCATTATTGAATTTTTCTATTGTTTTTTTGCTGTTGTCGATGGTCGCGAGTATACGCAGATTCTCTTCTTTTTCTAACGCCTCGTTTTTTAATATGCTAAATTTTGCAAGATCAACACGGATTATTATAAGGTAAGCAAAAATAATAAGAATCGCAAAAACAACCATATAGGCTGTTTTAACTTTATCTTTTAGAATGTTTTTTATTTCTTTAAAATCCATATGATAAATATTTACTCCAGAATTATCTCAAATTCCGTTATTTCGCTATCGAGAATTTTTTTCTTTTTAACAGAAACAAGTCTTATGTCGTTAAACATGGCCGATAGTTTCTTTTCGCGTTTCATTTTAT
>CAZFLU010000120.1:0-3940 GCA_964519195.1 uncultured Planctomycetia bacterium
CTCTTCGGCTTTGTTTGTTTCCTGCATGTTCCTGTAACATTCTGACATGCCAAAAAACGCCGCGGACAGGATGTCTTTATCTACGGCTTTTTCGCCACATTCTTTAAAATTTTTAAGGGCTTCTTTGAATTCCCCGACAGCCAGGTATGCCCGGGCCCTATTATAGATCGCCAGCGTTCGCCACTCCGCCGCGCTTGACATTGAAAGCGCTTCGTTAAAATTCCTTATGGCGTCCCGATGATCCCCTATATTAAAACTTGAATCACCCAGCATGTAATAGATGTCGGCTGTTTTTTCGGTAAGCGGGTGTTTTTTAAGGAAATTAAAAAGGCGAAGCCGCGCTTCGGCGTAATTTCCGTCTTCATAAAGTATCTCGCTGGCTTTATATTCAGCTGTGACCGCTACGCTGCTTAAAGGGAACTTATTGATGACCATATTGAAAAATTCAATGGCGCGGCTCGAATTACCGAGTTCCGTGTAACACCAGGCTATTGAATAATACGCGAACGGTAAATACGAAGAATCTTTGAAGTCGTCTATTACTTTTTGGTAAGAATTTATCGCTTCATTAAAATTACCCGTCTTAAAATAAACTTCTCCTGTCCAATAGAACGCGTCCCCCGCTATCGCGCCCGCGTTCGGGCTTTCGGTTACCAGCCTGAATTCATATAGAGCCTTCTGGTATTCGCCAAGATTATAAAAGCACTTGCCAAGTATTATATAAACTTCGTTCTTTTTTATAGAATCAGGATATTTTTCAAGAAAGGAATGAAGCTTGCCCGCGGCCAATTCATAAAATCCGTCATTGAACGCTTTTTTGGCAAATACAATATCGCTCTCTTCCTGTTGGGCGTATATGGGGCTATGAAGCGTAGATAAGGATAAAATAATGGATATGATGATAATATATGTATATTTCATAAGATAGGATATTATATTATCACTTAAGGCATATCAGATCAAGTTTTTTAAGAGTTAAAATCTATTGCAGGATATTTTTTAGGAATCTGCCGGTATATGATCTTTTAACTTGGGTTATTTCCTCCGGAGAACCCGCGGCGACCAGTGTTCCGCCCTGGTCCCCGCCTTCCGGGCCAAGGTCTATCACGTAATCAGCCTGTTTTATAACATCAAGGTTGTGCTCAATAACAAGCACGCTGTTGCCGCTGTCAACAAGCCTTTGCAGGACGCTCAAAAGTTTATCTATGTCGGCAAAATGAAGCCCTGTTGTGGGCTCGTCAAGAATATAAAGGGTCCTGCCGGTAGCTCTTTTGGAAAGTTCGGTTGAAAGTTTCACGCGCTGCGCCTCTCCTCCGGATAAAGTTGTTGCCGGCTGCCCGAGCTTTACATACCCGAGGCCCACATCATAAAGCGTTTGAAGCTTGCTTCTTACGACGGGTACATTTTCGAATATGTTCAGGGATTCTTCGATGCTCATGCTAAGGATGTCGGCTATTGTTTTTCCCTTATATGTTACTGAAAGTGTTTGTTCGTTAAAGCGCCTGCCCTTGCAAACCTGGCACGGTACATAAACATCGGGCAAGAAATGCATCTCAATTTTCTTTATCCCGTCTCCCGTGCACGCCTCGCAACGGCCGCCCTTAACATTAAAACTGAACCTGCCGGGTTTATATCCCCGCATTCTGGATTCCGGTAATTTTGAGAAAAGCATTCTTACCGGATCAAAGACTCCGGTGTACGTGGCGGGATTGCTTCTGGGGGTCCTGCCGATAGGCGTCTGGTCAATGACAATTACCTTATCTATATTTTCCGAGCCCAGTATTTTTTTATGGGCTCCGGGCTTTTCTTTTGCCTTGTAAAATTTTTTCGCGAGAGCCCTGTATAGTATCTCGTCGACAAGCGTGCTTTTCCCGGAGCCGGAAACGCCCGTAACGCATGTAAAGACCCCGAGGGGGATATCGACATTTATCCTTTTAAGGTTGTGCTCCCCCGCTTCGATAATGCTTATTTTTTTTCTTGCTCCATAGGCGCGCCTTTTTTTCGGAACGCTTATCTTGAGCTCGCCTGTCAGATAACGGCCGGTGAGAGATCTTTTTTCTTTAAGTATATCGTTTAAAGTGCCCGCGGCTATTATTTCTCCGCCGTGCTCTCCGGCGCCGGGGCCGAGGTCGATGATAAAATCAGCTTTTCTTATAGTGGCTTCGTCATGTTCCACGACAATAAGAGTGTTTCCCAGATCGCGCAAGGCAATTAAGGTATCAAGTAATTTTGAATTATCGCGCTGATGAAGCCCGATGCTCGGTTCGTCCAGGATATACAGTACGCCTACCAGGCCCGCTCCTATCTGCGTGGCAAGTCGTATGCGCTGCGCCTCTCCGCCGGAAAGCGTGCCGCTCTGCCGGTCAAGCGTAAGATAATCGAGGCCTACATTTTCCATGAAGGTAAGGCGCGATATTATTTCCTTGAGCGCCTGATGAGCTATCTTTTTTTCCATGCCGCTCAAGGCAAGCCCTGTAAAAAATATTTTGCATTCTTTGACCGACATTTCCGTTATATCAATTATATTTTTTCCGCCTATCGCAACAGAAAGCGCTTCGCTCTTCAGGCGTTTTCCCCCGCATTCGGGGCAAGGCAGAACAGACATGTATTTATTTATCTCTGTTTTTATATATTCGGACGCTGTTTCCCGAAAACGTCTTTCCAGATTAGGTATCACGCCCTCAAAATCTCCCCCGGCATTCTCGTTCCCTTCCATTACTATCTTCTGCATGTTCGCGGGTAATTTATTGAATGGCGTTGAAACGTTAAGGTCATAAGCGCGCCCGAGCGCGCGAAGGTACCTTCTGAAATAAATTATGAGCCCCTTCCCCCCCTTTCTCCATGGCTCTATGGCTTCAATAAGGGGTTTTGTCTTATCGGGAACAACAAGCTCCGGGTCTATTTCAAGTTTATTGCCCAGCCCGCTGCATAAGGGACAGGCGCCGTAAGGACTGTTAAAAGAAAATGACCTGGGCGCAAGTTCGTCAAAACTTATTCCGCAATGCACGCAGGCGTTCTTTTCGCTGAAAAGTATATCGCGCCATTTTTCATCGCCATCTGATACGCTGACGACCATTGCGCCTCCGCCCATGGCAAGGGCCATCTCGACAGATTCTGTAAGCCGTTTTTTGGACCCCTGCTTCATGGATATCCGGTCAACGATGACTTCGATAGTATGTTTCTTTTTTTTGTTGAGCTTTACGACGTTTTCTTCAAGATTTATTATCTTTCCGTCAACCCGCGCGCGCAAAAAACCTTCTTTGATAAGTTCGTTAAAAAGATCTTTGTATTCGCCTTTCTTGCCTTTTATTTTTGGAGCAAGCAGGATTATTTTAGATCCTGGCCCCAGTTCAAGTATTTTGTCTGTGATCTCTTGCGAACTTTGTTTTGTTATTTTTCGTCCGCATTCCGGACAATGGGCCCTTCCTATTCTGGCGAAAAGAAGGCGCAGGTAATCATATATTTCTGTTTGCGTGCTTACGGTTGACCTCGGGTTTGAACCCGCGGTGCGCTGCTCAATGCTTATTGAGGGGGACAGGCCCTCGATATAATCAATATTGGGCTTTTGCAGCTGCTCCAGGAATTGGCGCGCGTAACTTGACAGGCTTTCAACATACCGCCTCTGCCCTTCAGCGTATATGGTATCGAAAGCGAGCGAGCTTTTGCCTGATCCGGAAAGCCCCGTTATAACGCAAAGCGTGTTTCGCGGCACTTTAACGTCTATGTTTTTCAGGTTGTGCTCCTTGGCGCCCTTTATGTATATGTGCTTCTTTTCCATGTGTGATATTGTAGCATAATTATCTTGCCGGTAAAACAAATTTTGCCGGAGCAATATGTTTTTGTGCCCTTGTAAGCCTACCAGCAGCATACCCGAGAGAAATATCAGAAAATTCAGCATTTTATTAGTGTTTTAGAGGTTTTTAAAAGGCGAGCAGTTGTT
>CAZFLU010000121.1:0-3937 GCA_964519195.1 uncultured Planctomycetia bacterium
ACTGGGGACGCCGGGCTTTTCAGGCCCGCGCTCTACTACCTGAGCTACCCCGGCATTTAAATTTAATGTAAAGTAGCATAAAGTTGCGTTAATGTCAAAGAATTTTGCGCCTTGATCTATTTCTTGCCTCTGGCGGCGTCTTTTTCATCGTATATTTCCCCAAAAAGTTCCTCAAGAACGTCTTCCATCGTAACAACACCTATGTTCCCCGCTTTGGGGTCGCGCACAATGAAAAGATGTTGATGGTAAGAACGGAATTTGTCCAGGAGGGCGTCCGCCCTTTCGTTCTCGTTCACGAATATAGGTTTTGATATGAAGTTTTTTATGTGGGCGTCGTAATTATCGTTCGCCATTTCTCTTAAAAGAATCCTATGTTGCGATATTCCGGTAATGTTTTCAGGGGCCTTTTCATAAACGGCTATTCTGCTAAAAGGCGCGCTTATTATCTTATCCCGTTCTTCCGCTATTGTCTTATCGCCGTCGAGAGCATAAATACTGTCTATGGGCCTCATCATCTGCCGCGCCGTAAGGTCATTAAGCTTAAAAACCCTGTTGATAAGCGTTTCTTCGTCAGTCTCAACAGTGCCTGCGGCCCTTCCAAGCCTTAAAAGTATTTTTATCTCTTCTTCAGTAACCCATGGCCTTTGGGACTTGCTGCTAAAGGGGTGCATTAAAAGCGCTAAAATCTTTATAAGCGGGCTGAATATCCACATTAGCGCGCGAAGTACGGGAGCGGTTAAAAGCGATACCTGGACCTTGTAGTGTTCGCCTATTGTTTTTGGCACGACCTCCGATATCACTATTATGGCCATTGTAAGCACGGCTGAGAATATCCCCAGCAAATGACTTCCGAAAATACGCAATGCCATTTGACCTACAAAAATAGCGCCTATTATGTTTATCGCGTTATTTAACACTACTATAGTAGCTACGGCGGAGTGTATATGCTCTTTAATGAAAAGAAGTGTTTTTGAGTTTTTGTGGTGTTTTTCGAACAATATCCTTACCCGCACAAAAGGCACGCTTAATACAGCGGCTTCTGTCATGGAGCATATGCCCGAGGCGAATAGAACTCCCAATATAAGAACAATTAATAACAGCATGATTTATGCATAAAAATAAAGACCGGCCTCATCGTCCGGCGGGCCGGTCTTTATTTTTTATTCAGTATTATTCTTTTAATCCTTCTTTATAGCCCTGGGTATAACCCTGTTTATAGCCGTTATTAAACCCTTCTTTGTACCCGTTGCCGTAGGCTTCCTGAGAGCCCATCTGGTTTACGTTGCTTACGCTATCAACCTTTTCCCCGCTTATTGAATCAAGAAGCGCGCCGCCTACTATGTTCACGCCAGCTCCGGCAAGGGCGCCTTTCCAGACGTCTCCCCCTTTAGCGCCTGAGGCAAGGCCTCCCACGGCTCCTGAACCCGCTCCCAACAACCCTTCTTTTAATAGGTCCGAAGAAGTTTTAGCGGCCATGGCGTAATTGGTTACGCCTATAATGATCGTTAACGCAATAAGAACTATGATTACTTTTTTCATTTCGCCCTCCTCCCCGCGTTTGGCAGGTTTTCCTCATTTTTCTCTTTAATTTTATTATAGTCCAAAAATTCTTAAAAGTCAATCTCACCGCTCCCCCTCCCTAAGCATACTTTTTAAGCGGGTATTTTCCGCACGTGAACTGCTCTCCTTCGGGGCAATATTTAGCATAATCGCATTTAGCTCCTGCGCTTTGAAAAATAGCTGGAAGCTCCTTCCTGCATATCGCAAGCATTCGATCGGCCATGGCTCTTATTTCCCACTGGGCTCTCGAGCAGCACCTTTCTTTAAAAAAGTGTAAAAGTTCCCTGGCGTTCATGGTCACAACTATTTTTGTTTCCGAGGCTTGCGGCAACAGGTATCTTGCGTCCTGATTTGCTTTTTCGCCTTTTTTGTTTTTTTGCGCGAATTTTTCGATTACATGACTATAGGCTTTTTGCACTTCCTGCATCATTAAGATAAATTCTTTTTTAAGGCCCGGTTCTTTTTCTATAGAAGGCGGGATTATGTAATCAAAATTATTTTCCTTAACATAACGCTGGCTCTGCTGCGAGTAAGAAGCTATTCTGTGCCTGACTAGCTGATGAGTAAGAGCTCTTGATACGCCTTCTATGGCAAAAGTGAATTTTACATGTTCAAGCGGGCTTTCGTGGCCGGATTCAACTATTTTTTTAACAAAATCTTCTTGTTTTGAAGCGTCTTCTGAAGCTTCTTCATATATGCCCCCGGCAAATTTTGCGGAATAACACTGCCTGCAAGCGGCATAAATAAGACTTAGGGCGTCTCTTGTAACGTCTAATAGTTTAATATTGAGATTAGCTTGTGGCATTTCATTTTCCTTGTTTACCGGGTAATGTATTGTAACATACAAGAATATTATTGTAAAATAATTTATCCCTTGCCTTTGAAATATTTATAATGTACAATATTTTCATATAAATATTTATATCATGAGTGGGGTTAATTAGTGGAAAAAGTGAAACTGGTAAATTTTTTTTACCGTTTTCGAAAGCTTATTGTCACACTGTCTTTGGTAATAGGCTTTTTTTCATTTTATAACGCTTTTTTAGTTGATAGATCGCTTGAAAATTTAAGGTTTGCTCTCGAAGAAACTGCCTACGCCTATAACATTGACGATACATATGGGCTTGATATTGTAGTTACACAGGCTGTGGCACAAGAAATAACAGCTAAAGATATAAATATTCTTGACATGGGAAATATAGAATATGCGAAAAGCATATTTGAGTCCGGTAAAAACTATGCCCAGCTTGACCACGCGCAGGTTGCCCTTGAAGCTATCATAAATAAAAAAGAAAAAGAGCGAGGCATGTTCTTTTCTATAATGGATGGGATTAATAGACCCATACGAAAATTGTTCGTACAAATAGCCGGCTTACTTCGGTCTATAGTCAGTGCGAAAGAAGCTTTACAAACAGAACAAAAAATAGATACAGCTCTGCTTGATAAAGCAATGTCTTTTGACAATAAAGGCGATATCAAAAGCTCTATAGAATTATATGTAGAATTCATTGAAAAAAATAGAGGGTATATAGGTATAGCTTCTGTTAAATTACGGCTTGCTTATGCATATCAGAGACTTGCTGAATATGAGAAAGCTATGGCACTTTATAGACACATAAGAGATATCCACTGGCCTTCTAAAGAAGCGAAAATTGCGCGTATATTAAATAACACATTAGCGCAAAAGCTTTCTTCTCTCAAAAAAGCAAACACGCTAATAATAGAATCGTTTGACCTGCCCAAAGAAAATTTAGACCAAAAGCAGGCAGCTTTACTTACTATAGGCAATATTTACACAGAGCTTCTAGATTTTGAAGAAGCTGAGAAGTTTTTTCAGAGGGCACGCGCGCTTGATCCCTCGAGCGACATCGCTCTGGCGGCTCAATTCAATCTTGCCTGGGTATATAAAAACCAAAATAAAATGAAAGAAAGCGTCGATGAATTTACCGAGCTTTCAAGCGCCTATCCAGATAGCGACCTCGCCATGAAATCCATATATCAGATCGCAACTGTCTACCACGCGGAGGGAGAATATGAGAAAGCTATTGAGCGTTATCTTAAAATAGCGGCTGCTTACGAAGGCGAAGAGATCGCGGCGCTTTGCCTGTTCCAGGCAGGCGCATCTTATATATACGACCTTAATGATGTCGAAAAAGGGCAGGAAATATTTGGCATGCTTACAAAAGAGTACCCTGATAGCCCTTATGCAAAGTATCTAGCGCCGGATAATCCGGTAGGCATCTTTATAACGTATCTTGTCCCGCGCGCTACAAGAGTCGTAGCATGGCGCGCGGCAGGTCTTATGTGTTTAAGCGGTTTTTCTGGAGAAATTGTAAAATTTACCGCATCTATAAAAGAAGAGGGTTTGAATAATGCC
>CAZFLU010000122.1:0-3884 GCA_964519195.1 uncultured Planctomycetia bacterium
ATAAATACCGCAATAAATAGCTTTGACATACCCGCGGACTTTACTGTTAAACTTGCCGGAGAATCGGAAGAGATGAACGAATCGTTCAACAGCCTGCGTTTCGCGCTTCTTTTCTCTATCGTGCTCGTATACATGATAATGGCAGCCCAGTTTGAAAGCTTCCTGCAGCCTTTTATAATAATGGCAACAGTGCCGCTTGCTGTGATAGGCGTATTATGGGCCCTATTTTTAACAGGCTCATCAATAAACGTTGTAGCGCTTCTCGGAGTTATAATGCTGGGCGGTATCGTTGTAAATAACGGCATAGTTTTAATAGATTATGTAAATGTTCTGCGCGCCAGGGGCGTGCCGGCGGAAGAAGCGGTGCGGGAGGCGAGCATGGCAAGGCTGCGGCCCATACTAATGACCGCCCTTACAACAATACTCGGGCTTTTCCCAATGGCGCTTGCTCTCGGCGAAGGCGCGGAACTAAGGAGCCCGCTTGCCATAAGCGTAATAGGCGGCCTCTTTATCGCAACATTTTTAACGCTTCTTGTCGTACCCGCGCTATATCTTTGGGCACATAATATACAGACGAAGATTTTCAAAAAATGAGCTTGCCGAAACTTGCCATAACAAAACCTGTCGCTACGACAATGGCTTTCACGGCCTTTATACTTATAGGTATAATAGCGCTTTTACGCCTGCCTGTTGAACTTTATCCTAATATAAGTTTTGGCGAAGTTAGTATCATCGTAAATATAAGAGGCGGCATACCCCCAACGGAGGTTGAAACGCTTGTCACAAAGCCTATCGAGGAAGCCGTAAGCACTGTAAGTCATCTGGAAGAAATGCTTTCAATATCTAAAGAGGGCGAATCTACAATAGTCTTAAGCTTTGAACCCGGAATAGACATGGATTTCGCAGCGCTTGAGGTAAGGGAAAAATTCGCGCGCGTCAAAAATAAGCTCCCAAAAGAAGCCGAAAAGCCTATCATAGCCCAATTCAAGCGTTCCGACGTTCCCATGATGATACTCGCTGTCACAAGCCTCCGGCGCACGACAGAAGATATAAGAAAGATCGTGGACGAGGTGATAAAGGAGCGGGTTAAAAGAGTGACAGGCGTAGCGAACGTTGAAGTGGCGGGCGGCCGCGAAAGAAAGATACTAGTAGAGGTGGACCAGCGCGCGCTTGTTAAGTATTCTCTTCCGCTTGAGAGAGTAATAAATATCATAGGCCTGAATAATTTAAATTTACTTTCGGGCGAAATAAAGCAAGAAAAAAGTAAATATCTTATACGCACTATAGGAGAGTTCGCAACGATCGAGGATATAAAGAACATAGGCGTATCCACAGCGCCGGACGGGTCTATCGTAAGGCTTAAGGACATCGCTGATGTCAGAGATTCATATCTCGAGCCTACGGGGTACGCGCGCATAAACATAAGGCCCATAGTGTCCTTATATGTCCAAAAAGAATCGACCGCGAACACCATACAGGTCGCGGAAAATATTCTTAAAGAAGTAGAAAGGGTAAGAGAAATAATCCCTCCCGATATTAAAATAGTCACGACAAGCAATCAGGCTGATTTTATAAAGAAAGCGATAAGTAATCTCAAAGACTCTCTTCTTAAAGGCGCTATTTTAATTATGCTTATTTTGGCTTTTTTCCTGGGGAAGCTGAAAAGACAGCACATGCCCTGGCTTCTCGCTCTGCTTGTCGCCACTATTTTCATGCCGGCAATAGCGGTATATATAACGCTTCTGATATTTATAGCGCTTTTCCTAAAAAGCAAAGAACTTAGACCAATACTTATTGTTACTGTTTCAATACCGATATCTGTAATCATTACTTTCGGCCTCATGCAGCTTAGCAACACCTTTTTCCCCAGAAGCATAAATCTTACTATAAATTTCATAACAATGTTCGGGCTCGCGCTGGGGGTCGGGATGCTTGTTGACAATTCCATAGTTGTTTTCGAGAATATCCTGAAAAAAATGGAAGAAGGAAAAGACAGGATAAATGCCGCCATAGCAGGGGCCTCGGAAATGAACCTTGTTATAATCGCCTCGACCCTTACGACCGTTATAGTTTTCTTTCCCATGATCTTCGTGGGCCAGGAGGTAAAACTTCTTTATGGGGGCGTTGCCTGGACAGTTACGTTTTCGCTTATAGTATCCCTTTTTGTCGCGCTTACCGTCGTGCCGCTTTTGTCGTCGAGAACAAATCTTACAAAAGGAGAAGATAAAAGCATTCTTGAGCCCATATACAAGGCGCAAAAAAAAGCGCTCCTCTTTATACTTAGACGCAGATTTCTTGCCTTGGGAACGGTACTCGCGCTTTTTGCCGCGTCTATATGGGTCTATACTTTTATAGGAAAAGAGTTCATAGGCACAACCGAACAAAATAAATTCACGATCTTCATCGAGCTTCCCACGGGCACGAAACTTGATGTCAGCAACAGGGTTGTGGGCGAAGTGGAAAATGTTGTTAGAGAAGTTCCGGAAGTTAAAACTTTTACGGCGCGCGTTGAACCATGGTCCAGCAAGGTATATGTAGAGCTTTTCTCCCTTGGCCAGAGAAAAAGGACCGTAAACGAGGTCATTGAATCACTAAGGCCAAAGGTTTCTAAGATCAGGCCCGCCTTTATTTATTTTGAGGAAGAACAGGAAGTCGGCACAAAGGAGATAATAATAGACTTATTTGGTTATGATTATGACACATTAAGAGAGCTCGCTATCTCAATGGCAACACGCCTGGGATCTATACCTAAACTTACAGACGTTAAAATAAGGATGAGAGAAGGCAGGCCGGAACTCGGGCTTAAAATAGATAAAAAGAAAGCAGCGGAACTCGGTTTCAGCGTAAGCGATGTAGCCACGAACGTGCACGCTCAAATGAGAGGCCTTAGGGCAACCCTTTTCCATACCCATGCCCGCGAAGTTGAAACAATAGCGCGGCTTGACGAAAAATACAGACGGACTTTCAAGGATCTTCATAAGCTTGTTCTTATTAGAGAGGATGGACAAAAGATATTCATAGATCAGGTAGCGGATTTTAAATATGGGCTAGGTCCTAGCGAGATCTGGAGAAAGGACCGTTCGCGCATGATACAGGTCAGCGCTAATATAGGCAATCTTCCTTTGAGTAAAGCAGCCGAAACCATAGATAAAGCGCTTTCCGACATAAGATTTCCTGAAAATTATTTTTACAGGTTCGGCGGCAATTACCCGTCAATGCTAAAGACGCAAAAAGAGTTCAGCATAATAATATGGGTTATTCTCGCTCTTATTTATATTGTCCTCGCGTCGCTTTTTGAATCATATTATCAACCATTCATTATCATGGGAACAGTTGTGCTGGCTTCAATAGGCGCGGTCTTCGCGCTATTTTTTACAAAGACTGCCGTAGGCATGGGGGCGCTTATCGGAATGATGATGCTTGCGGGCATAGTTGTAAACAACGGTATAATACTCGTTGACCATATAAACATCCTGCGGCAAAAGCAAAAAAGCCTTTTCATGACAGCAATAAGCGCTGCAAACGACAGGCTAAGGCCTGTTGTCATGACAACAGCCACAACCGTAATAGGGCTTCTCCCAATGGCGCTTGATAAGTCAGAAGGCGCTAATCTTTGGAATCCGCTTGCTATTACAGTAATAGGGGGTATGCTATTTGCCACGCCCCTAACTCTTCTTTTAGTACCTGTCATATATACAGTTTTCGAGCGAATTGGGCAAAAAATAAGGTCATTTTTACCAAAAAAACCTGCCTTTCGTTAAACTAAAAAAAGTTAGATTGCGTCTCTTGCTATATAGATATATTATGGTATACTACATATGTAGGAGAAAAGATGCGAAACCTCGATTTTTTTTACATAACTTATTTTAATGATTTAAAAAGTA
>CAZFLU010000123.1:0-3869 GCA_964519195.1 uncultured Planctomycetia bacterium
AATATACCTTTTTGAGAGATCGCACGTAAATACCTTGAATTCTTTATTGCCAGAATTAAGGTTCACCAGTATATAAACGTTCTTTCTTCTGTATATTTTATTCATTTTCTCTTTCTGATGAAAAACAGGCCCGCCGTGCCTGAATACACATATTTTATCAAGCCATATCTCGAGCTTGCTCTGCCTGAATCCTCTTACGCCGCTCGCGCCCGCGCTTGAGGCTATTCTTCCCCAGTTAGGGTTCTCGCCGAATATGCTTGTTTTGACAAGACATGAATTAGCGATAGAGCGGGCCACTTTTTCGGCTTCGCTTCCCCTGGCCGCGTTCTTGACGTGGACCGTAACAATTTCGTAGCGCCCTCTCCGTCAAGAATTATATCTTTGGCAAGCTTCATCGAGGATTTCTTGAGCGCCGCTAAAAACACGCGATATTCTTTTGTTCTTTTTTTAATTGCCCTGTTGCCGGCAAGTCCGTTAGCCAGCATCATGACCGAATCATTGGTGCTCATGTCGCCGTCTATAGTTATTGTGTTAAATGAGCCATCCGTGGCGTCCTTAAGCACGGCCTTGAGAGCGTCCTTATCAATATTAACATCTGTCATTATAAAACAAAGCATGGTGGCCATGTTCGGATGTATCATGCCGGCGCCTTTTGCTATGGCGCTTATGGTTACCTCTTTTCCGCCTATTTTAACGCTTTCGCAGCTTATTTTAAGATTCTTATCTGTCGTCACTATGCCCTGGGCAGCCGCTCGCAATCCCTTTTCCGAAAGAAACTTAACAAGCTTGGGCACGGCAGCTTCCATCTCTGTTATGGGAAGCCTTTTGCCTATTATTCCTGTTGAGGAAACAAGCACGTTATTGAATTTAAGGTCCGCATTCTTACAGACAGCTTCTATTGTCCTTTTAGCGTCTCTGGTGCCGTACCAGCCGGTGCAACAATTAGCGTTACCGCTATTTATTATTATGGCCTTTATTGGCTTTCCTTTTTTAAGGATCTCCCTGGAAACAATAACAGGCGCGGCTTTTACTTTATTTTTTGTGAATACCCCCGCGGCCTTACATCCTGTTCTTGAATAGATAAGGACAAGGTCCTTTTTAAACCTTTTTATTCCGCAGTGAACCGCGCTGGCTAAAAATCCTTTAGGTAATTTGTATTTCATATTATGTTATCCTGTCAGATCAATGCTTCTGTTTCTTCGAATCCGTACATTATGTTCATGTTCTGGACTGCCTGGCCGGCTGCTCCCTTTAAAAGATTATCAATACAGCTTATGGCAATGAGCTTGCCTGCGGTGACCTTGATACCGATGTTACAGTAATTACTCATCTGCACGTCCCTTAGAACCGGAAAGCTTCCTTCCGGCATTATGTTCACGCATGGTTTTCCGCTATAGAATTCTTTATAAAGGGCCACTATTTCGGCCGAGCTTTTTTTCTTAGCAAGGTCCATGTAGACCGTTGATAATATCCCCCTGTTAAGCGGGGCCAGATGCGGCACGAAAATAACGTCTATTTTTTTTCCGCACGCCTTCCCGAGTATATAGTTTATTTCCGGCTTGTGCTGATGGTCGTTTACTTTATACGCTTTCATGTTCTCATTTATTTCGGAAAAACAGAGCGCGATGTGCGCCTTTCTGCCGGCTCCGGTAGCGCCTGTTTTAGAA
Organism: uncultured Planctomycetia bacterium; assembly: GCA_964519195.1. Classification (GTDB taxonomy): domain Bacteria; phylum Omnitrophota; class Gorgyraeia; order JABMRN01; family RBG-13-46-9; genus CAZFLU01. Next base: position 1,668 of record CAZFLU010000123.1, read on the forward strand.
TCAATGATGATGTTATCCGTATTCACAAGGTCTTTCACAACCGCCGGGAGCGCCGCGAGAACAGCGCTTGTAGGATAACAACCCGGATTCGCTATAAGCTTTGCCTTTTTTATCTCGGAAAAAAAGAGTTCCGGAAGCCCGTAAACGGCGCTTTTTATATTCGCGGCGTCTTTATGTTCGGCATACCATTTTTTATATTCTTCCTCCGGAAGCCTGTAATCAGCGCTAAGGTCTATTACGCGCTTACCCGCCTTTACCAGTTTTGACGCTACTGTCATTGACACGGTGTGCGGCAATGCGAGAAAAACAAGGTCCGCCTTCATAATAACGTCGTCAATATCCGGCTTTTTGCATTTAACGTTCACCTTCCCCAGAAGAGACGGAAAAATATCGGATATGGGACACTCTTTATCCACGATGGCCTGAAGAGAGGTTATCTCAACGTTTGGGTGTCCGACAAGCAGCCTGATAAGCTCTTCGCCCGTATAACCTGTGGCTCCTATTACGCCTACTTTTAGCATGCATTTACTCCTTTTTGAGCAATTTTCAGTTCATTCATTACAGTATAAATAAAAAAACCTACCCTGTCAATACATTTCTCGTCGAGAAATATCACAGGATAGGTTTTGCAAATTAGAATTTTAATTAACGTTTTGAGTACTGGAATCTTCTTCTGGCGCGCTTCCTGCCGTATTTCTTTCTTTCCTTTGCCCTCGGATCGCGCGTTAAGAAACCCGCTTTTTTAATTACCTGCTTTTTGGTTTCGTCCATTTTAACAATGGCTCTTGAGATCCCGTGCCTAACAGCCTGGGCCTGTCCGCTTACTCCTCCGCCGGCGACTGTTGCTTTTATGTCCAGCTTATTTTCAAGTTCCGACTTTTCTATCGGCTGTTTGATGATAAGCCTGTGAGATTCCCGCGGAAAATAATTCTCTAAGCTTCGTTTATTTACGGACATTTTCCCGGTTCCCTGTGAAATATAAACGCGAGCCGTGGACTCTTTCCGTCGCCCTGTAGCGGTTATGTAAGTTACGTTCGTATTTTTAGTTTTTTCTGTCATTTGTTAACCTTTTTTTATCGGCTTGGGCGCCTGCGCCATGTGCGGATGTTTATCACCCACGTATATTTTTAATCTTTTTATCATGAGCCTGCCGAGTTTGTTTTTTGGAAGCATTCCTTTTACGGCGTGCCTTAGGGCCTCGTGCGGCCTTCTTTTTTGAAGGCTTTCGTAAGTTTCAAGCTTCAGCCCTCCGGGATATCCGGAAAATCTTTTATATACTTTCTGCTCCGGTTTTTTTCCCGTAACCCTTATTTTTTCACAATTTAGGACAACAACGCCGTCACCTGAATCCACATGCGGCGAATAAAGCGCTTTGTTCTTCCCTATTAAAATAGTGGCTATTTGTGTAGCCAGCCTTCCCAGAACCTTGTCGCTCGCGTCAACTAAGTGCCACTCTCGCGTAACTTCTTCTTTTTTTACGTGCGTTGTTTTCATTATATCTCCGAATAAGGTGGTAAATTTACCATATATGCGCTTTCCTGTCAAGGGTAAAATATGTGTCATTTTCGTTTTTTACGCTCTACTACGCGGTGAATGTAAAGGAAGATGCCGTAAATGACGGCTATCTGCAGGATTATGAATATCCAGCCGAATTTCGAATTAGCTAGAATGTTTATGTCCATTTGCTCTTCTCTTTTTATCTTTTTCTATTGTCAGCACCTTGACAGTAGCGTATATAAAGCCTCCCCAGAACATGAAGCACACAAAAAGCATCATGAAAATGGTCGCGGGCGTTATGCCTATTGAAGTAAAACCTATTTCTTTTCCGGCTGGTATCACATGAGGGATCACTTTGTTATCGGCCAGTATCTTCATGACGGATACTATAAGCATTATTAAAACAAAAACAGGCACCACTGACCTTATCCATCTTTTTATCCATGTGTGGCTTAATTTTACTCTGGCGTTCTTGTTCATCTCGTCAATGCCCTTATCGCCCATGAAATAGCCTACCGCTACGATAGCGAGTATACCAAAAATCGGTATTGCTATCTGGCCTATCAGAATATCCATTTTTGAAAGAAGCGCCAGCTTCTCCCCTATTCCGCCTTTTACGAATCCATTAAAAATAAAAGGAAGCCCTATGATCCATAGAATAAAACCTGTAATAACAGCGCTCTTTTTCCGATCCCAGCCCACCTC
>CAZFLU010000124.1:0-3819 GCA_964519195.1 uncultured Planctomycetia bacterium
GGGGGTTCGTCCAGCAGGCCTCGTCGGCGGCCTCGCTGTCCGGTGTGTCCACCGGCGTCGCCGTGCAGCAGGCGCTGACCACGGCGGAGATGTTCCGGGGAAGCGGCGTGCGCATGTCCTTCGGCGCGGAAATTTTAAAAGTTTTTACAGTGTCTTTCACCTCATTTACAAGGTCTATTGCGTCCGTATTCTCTTTTTTAATTACGGTTAAATTAATGGCGCGATTGCCGAAAGACCGCGTCATTTCATTCTCGTCCTGAAACGATTCCCGCACCCGGGCAACGTCTTTTACCAGAAGCCAGTTGCCGATGTCGTTTGCGCGTATTACGGTATTAGCTATCTCTTCAGGAGTCGTGAACTCGCCGCTTGTTCGTACTATGAATTCCCGTTCTTTGCCTCTCATTGTCCCGGCAGGCAGATTCATGTTGCGGGCCTTTAGAGATGCCATTATTTCTTCCATTGAGATGTAGTATTGGCGGAGCTTCGCAGGGTCAACCTCTACCCATATCTCGGGGTCCCGCCAGCCGGTCCTTTGCACCTTGGCGACTTCGGGTATATTCAGGAGTATATCCTCTAATGATTCAGCGTAGCCCTGCAGCTCTTTTTCGCTCATGTCAGCGCTTAAAGCCAATTGTATCACGGGTATGAGCTTCATGTTTATTTCTTCAACAACAGGGTCATCAGAATCATCCGGCAGGTCCCGCACCTTATCAACGGCCCGCTGGATATCATTTACTATTTTATTTTTATCCTTCGCGTCAGGATTCATTTTAATGTAAATCGTGGATATGTTGTTGCCGGAAACAGAGCGCACCTCATCAATATCGTCAACTTCTTTGAGCTCTTTTTCTATAGGGGTGGTTATAAGTTTTTCAACGTCTTCGGCAGTCGCTCCGGGATACGGCACGGTCACCTGGACCAAGTCGAAGGATATGTTTGGAAAGATCTCGCGATTAAGCCCGAACATGGCCACGATGCCTAAAAGTATGAAAAAAACGGAAAGAAGGTTAATAAAAAGCGAATTCTTAACGGAAAATTCCGATATTTTCATTGTTACTCTATTCCTATGCTTTCAAGAAGAGTGTCTTTCGCGTCTTCAAGGTCGATAAGCGACCTGTAATATTCGAGTATCGCGGCGTATTCACGTATTGCCGCGGAACGAATGTCGTCCTGGTAATCAACAAGGTTCTTGCTGCTGGAGCGGCCGTATTTTATTTTTTCTTCTTCATCCTTGAATTTATTTTCCTGGATATTTTTAATTTTTCCCCAGCGCTTGGAATTATTCAAATGAAGATTTACCGCGCGCACTTTTTCGTCAATGTCGGTTATTATGCTCTTTTCAGTGAACACGAGTTCCGTTATGGCTTTTTCTTTTTCGAGCCCCGCTTTTTTGAATTCTGACCGCGCCTGGGTATTTTCAAGAGGATAACTTACTTCCACGCCGGCATAATACATGGGGTGCTTGCTTGTCGTGAGGCGGCGGTTCGCTTTCTCGAATTTTCTGTCAACGCCGTTTACCGCGAAAGTCCCCACGAGGTCCACCTCCGGCCACAGGCTATTTTCTTTCATTTTCAGGGTTATGTCACTCTGCTCCAACTCTTTTTTCTTGATCCGGTATTCCCTGTTTGACTGAAGCGCGATCGTCAGGGATTCGACGAGGTCAGCCTCTTTACCGTATATCCGGAGCTGATCCTCCGGCACAATTCGGAAATTACCGTCTTCATTCAGCATGAGCTTCAGGTTGTTGCTGGCGTTCTCAAGCCCGTTCTCGGCTATCAATAGCTCCGCTCTTCTGGCGCGCATGTTAGCTTCTGTTTCATAAATTTCAGTTTCTTCCGCCATGCCTATCTCAAGGTGGCCCTTAAATATTTTATATAGATCCTCCGCCTGCTTTAAAAGCTCCCGCCTCAAGGCAACATTCTGATACGCGAATACGAGATCCCAGTACCCTTTTTCTATCCTTGCGATAGAGCCCTCTATTCTGCTGATAGATCGTATGTCCGCTATAGCGGCGTTTATCTTAGCGAGCCTGACCTGCTTGCGGTCAACATACCCGAAGATATTTTTAAGCACCGGCTGTCGCGCGGAGAATGAAAGCTCTGCTGTATGAAGCGGGTTGTTCGTGACAAATGCGGAGTCTGTCCAGGTGCGGTTGTCCGAATAATCCACGCTAAGCTCGGTGCCGGTGGGAAGCTTCTTTTCAGCTGCGAACTCGTAATCGGCTGTCAGGGTCTTTTCTCCGAATATTATGCTGGGCTGCGCGCGTTCGTCGTCCGAGTAGGAGGCCCTTCCCGCGAGAAGCGTGTCAAAAATTGCCTCGGATAGAAGCGCGTCCTGATAGGATAACATGGCTTCAATGCGCGCTATCTTAACATCAAGATTGTTCGTAAGGCCAAGCGTTACGCAGTCTGATAAGGACATGGTAACCGTTTCATTTTCCGCGTAAGACCAAGGTAACGGATGCGATAGAAATAAGGTTATCACTAAAAAGGTCATTGCCCGTTTCATTTTAGGCATTTTTGCTCTTTTCCGTTATTTTACGAAGTATTTTTAGATACGCGGCTCTTTCGGCGCCGGTCAGGCTTGAGAACAGGGATTTTATCATCTTCACTTTGTAATTGTTCAGTTTCCTGGCGAGCGAGGCCCCTTTTTTGGTCAGGCCTACATAGACCACCCTTCGGTCACAAGTTGAGCGAGCCCGTTTTAAGATCCCTGTCTGTATAAGGCGGTCCGTCATTCCTGTTACCGCGCTGTTTGTAACTCCCATGACCTTCGAAAGCCGGCCCATCCTGCATTTTCCGGCGCGCCTTAAAATATCAAGTATCACTATTTGAGGAAAACTTACGGCGCCCTTACCTATCATGGCCGGCATGCGTTTTAAAAGCTGGACATGTATCTGATGCCCCAGGCGAAGCGCCTCTTCGGCGAAAGCGTTTGGTTTCATGAAATTCCTTTATTAATAATGTAGATAGTTAATGATATTAACTATTTATAGGATTAAGTATATCGCGGATAAAAGTTTTTGTCAATGATATCTATCTTATTCGCGCTTGAAGATGATAGCGATGCTGAACGTGAGTTCCTGCCTGTTAAAGCTCTCCGGGAACGGCGGGAAGGGAGAGCTGTATTTTATGCTGCTAACAGCGGCTTTCCTCAAGGAAGCTGTTTTAGTGCTTTTCGTGTCATCGACATATATTGATTTTACCGCGCCGCGCCGCGTTAAGGTGAACGCGACGTCCACGTTTCCCGTTTCCCCGAAGGCCTCATAGTGGCCGGCGATAAAACGCTTTATTTTTTCCCTGATAAGGTCGTAATAATGGATATATTCTTCTGTTTGCTTTAGTTTTTCGAGCGCCTTTTTTTCGCGCATGGAGCTTTCATCTTCCTTCGCGAGGCTGGTAGAAATAGGATTTTCAGTTACCGCGGGTTTTACTTCTTTATGCGTTGTTTCTTTTTGCGCGCTGTCATAGTTTTTGGGTATTTCGCGCATTACAGCTTCGCTTTTGTTACGCCGGGACGGTTCTATCCTGAAATATGTTATTTCGGGTTCCTTTTTGATCTCAGGCTTACTGCGAAAGGTAAGCGCTTCCCACGGCGCGAACAACAAAAGGTGCGCGGAAACAGAGATAATGATCGCTGTTCTGAAAAGAGTATCGCCAAACATGGGTATATTCTATACTAGGCCCTCCGGAATTAAAAGCTATTTTTGGCGCGATAGGCTTAAAAAGAATATTTTACGCCTACCAGGAAATTCCGCTTAGGGGACGGGTAGATCGCGCGGCTCGTACCGGCTGCGTTCGTTACGCCGTATTCGGAATA
>CAZFLU010000125.1:0-3809 GCA_964519195.1 uncultured Planctomycetia bacterium
CCAAAGCAGATGCAGATAGTCGAATTTATCAACGTTAATGGCAAGGTAACGAATAGGGACTTGCAAGGGCTATTCAAAATCTCTGCCCAAGCCGTTCATAAAGAATTAGTCAAATTAGTAGAGCTTAAAGTGATTAAGCCTGTTGGCGAAGGCAGAGCCTTGCATTATCTTTTGGTTTAGGGTAAATCGGTTGATGATTAGGTTGGTGATTAGGTTGGTGATTTTAATCTAACTGGTTGCCCAAATGGATAAAACCGTGCTTGTGATGACGAACAGTCAATCTCACAAGTAGATGCAGTACTTGAGGTTGTGAGGTTCGTCCAGCGTCAAGGTCGGGCAGCCATGGTTCGACGCGCCAAAAATTGCTTTTGCAATTTTCGGCTTGCTCACCATGGCCCTAAGCAAGCGAACGAAGTGAGCGAGTCGAAGGGCCTAAAGATCGGAAATAAATCTTTTAGCGCACAGGAAAGCAATAACCTATACGCTAAACGCTAAATATGAAAAATATAAAAGCCATAATACTTGCGGCCGGACGCGGCACCAGGATGAAAACAGAAGTGCCCAAGGTTTTACATCTTATTAATAATAAGCCGATGGCGGGCTATCTAATAGACAACCTTAAATCGATCGGCGTAAAAGATATAACGCTTGTATTAGGTTACGGGAAAGATGCCGTCAGGAAGAGATTCAAGGGTATTAAATTCGTTACGCAAAAAAAACTTTTAGGCAGCGCTGACGCGATAAAAGAAGCAAAAAAAAGCATAAGGTCTTTATCGGGAAACGTAATTATTGCCTATGGCGACACTCCTTTTGTTTTCAAGGGAACGCTTAAGAAATTGATCAGACGCCATGGAACCGAGAAAGCCGCGTGCACTCTGCTTACCGGCGTAAAAGAAAACCCGTTCGGTTTCGGCAGGATCCTGCGGGACGCGAAAGGCGATATTTTTAAAGTAGTGGAAGAAAAGGACGCCTCATCCGGGGAAAAAAACATAAAAGAAGTCAATACGGGGTATTATTGTTTTAACGCTAAGAAATTATTTAAATACATTAAAGATATAAAAATGAATAAAAAGAAAAAAGAATATTATCTTACGGATATCGTGGACCTTTTCCAAAGCGCAGGCGAAAAAATAACGTCCATAACCTCTTCAGACGAACTTGAGTGCATGGGGATCAATTCACGCGAAGAGCTTGCTATAGCAGGAGGCATCATGAGAGAACGCGCCCTTAAAAAATTCATGGCGAGCGGCGTCACCATACTTCATCCGGGGTCAACTTTCATAGCAGAGAACGCGAAAATAGGAAAAGATACCGTTATCGAGCCTCATACAATAATCGAAGACGGAGTTATTATCGGGAAAAGATGCCACATAGGCCCTTTTGCCAGGATAAGGCCCGGAACTCGCCTTGAAGACAATGTTGAGGTAGGGAATTTTGTGGAACTTGTCAGGGCAAAAGTAGGTAAAAATACAAAGGTAAAACACATGACATATCTCGGCGACGCGGTAGTAGGCAGCGGCGTTAACATAGGGGCCGGCACAATAACGGCTAATTACGACGGTAAAAATAAAAATAGGACCATGATAGGAAAAGGCGCGTTTATAGGAGTGGGAGCGATCCTCATAGCCCCTGTTAAAGTGGGAACGAAAGCAATGGTCGGGGCGGGAAGCGTTGTCACAAAAAATAAAAATGTGCCTTCACATAAAACAGTAGCGGGTGTCCCAGCCAGAATACTCCGGGGAGGTAATTAAAATGCGGGATAAAATATGTATTTTCGGCGGAAATTCCAATAGTAAACTTCTGGAAGAGGTATGTTCTCTGTTAAGAGCAAAAAAGGGCCAGGCGAACATAGGCCGTTTTACTGACGGAGAGATCCAGGTCAATATCGACCAGAACGTGCGCGGAAGCGACGCTTTCGTGGTCCAATCCACATCTTTTCCGGCAAACGATAATATGATGGAGCTCCTTATCATGATAGACGCTTTGAAACGCGCCTCGGCAACAAGAATAACAGCGGTCCTGCCTTATTTCGGATATGCCAGGCAAGACAGGAAAGATAAACCGCGCGTTCCCATAACAGCCAAGCTAGTTGCCAATTTATTGACGCGCGCCGGGGCGAACAGGGTACTTACGATAGATCTGCATGCCGGCCAGATACAGGGTTTTTTTGATATTCCGTTAGACCACCTATATGCCGTTAACACGTTTGTTGAGTATTTTTCCACTAAAAAATTAGAGAATATAGTTGTGGTCTCTCCCGACGTGGGAGGCATAAAGATGGCAAGGGCTTACGCGAAAAGACTGAAAGCCCACCTCGCGATAGTGGATAAGCGAAGAATAAACGATAGACAAGCGGAGGTAATGAACATCCTGGGAGAGGTTTCCGGGAAGAACGTCGTGATAGTCGATGATATTGTAGCTACCGCCGGAAGCCTTGTAGAGGCGGCAGCGGCTCTTAGGAATGCCGGAGCGCTTGATATTTACGCTGCCATAACGCATCCTGTTCTGTGCGGCCCCGCGATAGAGAGAATAAGCGGGTCGGTTATAAAAGAGCTGGTCGTGACCAATACCATAGCTATAGAAGAAAGTAAAATAGTTGATAAAATAAAAGTGCTTAGCGTTGCGCCTTTGATCGCGAACGCGATAAAACGCATTCACAACGAAGAATCGATAAGCATCTTATTTGAAGAAGCTTAAAAAGGCCCGCTTGACGGCGAGGCGAGGAGGGAAAATTGGAAAACGTAACACTGAATGCCGAACTAAGAGAAGAAGTAGGTAAGACGAAATCAAAGGACCTTAGAAAAAAAGGGATCGTGCCCGCTGTAGTGTATAAAGGCGGGAAAGAATCAGTGAGCATTAAAATTGACAAGAAAGACCTGCACGCTGTTCTGCATACGGCCGCGGGCGAGAACGTGCTCATAACCCTGAAAGCGAAAGGGGACAAAAAAAAACAAAGAACGTGCATAATAAAAGAAGTGCAGCGGGATCCCATAACCGAACATGTTATACACCTGGACCTTAATGAGATATCTTTAACGGATAAAATAAAAGTTAAAGTACCCGTCCATCCGCACGGCGAAGCGGAAGGCGTTGTAAAGGACGGCGGTGTTCTGGATCATGCCCTTTGGGAACTGGAAGTAGAATGTTTGCCCGCGGACATACCCCAAAAAATAGAGGTAGAAGTCGCGTCCATGAAAATAGGGGACGCTGTTTACGTAAAGGATCTTGTCGTTTCTCCGGCAGTTAAAATATTGAGCGACCCCGAACTTACAGTATTAAACGTTGTGCCTCCTGCCAAGGAAGAGGTAGTTTCGGAAGCGCCGGAAGGCGAGGAAGCGATGGAACCCGAAGTCATAGCCAAGGGCAAGAAGGAAGAAGAAGCTGAAGAAGAACAAGAGGCAAAGCCGAAAAAAGAAGAAAGCCCCAAGGAAGAGAAAAAGAAAGAGCAATAACTAGCGTTCAGCGGTTAGCGTATAGCGGATAGTTAGATAGATCCTATACGCTATACGCTATACGCTATACGCTAAAACATGAAACTTATAATCGGTCTTGGCAACCCGGGTCTGCGTTATAGAAAAACAAGACATAACGTAGGTTTTTTAGCCATTAAAGAGTTGTCGAAAAAGCTGGGCATAAAACTGGATAAAAAAAAATACAGGGGCATATTGGGAGAGGGAAGCGTTCATGGCGAGCGGGTAGGTCTTTTTATGCCACAGACCTACATGAACCTTTCAGGGGAGGCTGTCCGGGAAGTATCCGCGTATAAGAATATAAAGGTCAATGAGATGCTCGTTATCTATGATGATATT
>CAZFLU010000126.1:0-3783 GCA_964519195.1 uncultured Planctomycetia bacterium
AACAAATACCCTATGATAAGCCGTTCGCGAGGTCTTTTTTTCCGGAGCGCGAAAAATAGCGGAACAAGCGCTACGAAAGCGGCCGGCCATAAATTAAAATTCGGATACGCCAGAACAAGAAGTATGCCGGAAAGGACTATAAACTTTATTTGCCGCAGCATTTTTTATATTTCCGCCCGCTGCCGCAGGGGCAGGGATCGTTCCGTCCTACTTTAGGCTCGCTTCTTACAAAAGTAACGTCCCTGCCTGGCCTAGTATCGGGCATGGGTTTTGGGATGTTCTGTTCAGGGGGGCCTTGCTGTAAAGCGGAAAACTCTTCGTGAATGAATTTTTCATTTCTTTCGCTAAACACGCCGCGGCTGAACCTTTCCTCAACAGCAAATGCTTTAAACAGTCTTTCGATTATATTCTCATCAACTGTTTTGACAAGGTCGGAAAACATCGCAAAGGCCTCGTGCTGGTATTCAACAAGCGGGTCTTTTTGCCCGTAGGAGCGCCACATTATGCCTTCCCGCAGCTGGTCTATGCTGAAAAGATAATCCTTCCAATTTGAATCTATGATCCCCAGCATGATCATTTTCTCCATTGCTCTTGTTCTTTCATTACCCACTATTTTTTCTTTTTTAATGTAAATGGACTTGGCAAGCCCGAGGATCCTCGCAAGAGCCTCTTCCTTGGTGATTCCATCCAGGTTTTCCGCGTTAATGTTTATGAGGAGTTTCAGCCTAAGCTTATTGCATAGATCGTTAAAAAAATCTTCTGTCTGGCCCCATCCGGAAAGCCAGTCTTCAAGAACGTACTCGAGCAGGCTGAAAACTTCTTCTTTAAGGTCCTCATTAAGTATGATATTCCGCCTTCTTGAATAGATCACTTCTCTTTGCTGGGTCATTACGTTATCGTATTTCAATAGATGTTTTCGTATTTCGAAATTCTGCGTTTCCACTCTTTTCTGCGCGGTCCTTATGGCGCGGCTTACAAGGGGGTGTTGTATTTCCTGGCCCTCTTCCATCCCCAGGCGCTCCATGATCATTTTTATCCTGTCAGACCCGAAAATACGCATCAGGTCATCTTCCAAAGACAGGTAGAACCTTGATGAGCCCGGGTCGCCCTGTCTGCCGGATCTGCCCCTTAGCTGATTATCGACCCTTCTTGACTCGTGCCGTTCAGTGCCCAATACATGAAGGCCTCCGAGCCCCACGACCTTCTCATGTTCTTCATTTGTTTTAGCTTTATATTCATCCAGATATTTTTTCTTAATCGCGTCTTTTTCTCCGGCATTTTCTATGGAGAGCTTGCTCACGGCGTCTTCCGCCAGATATTCCGGGTTTCCGCCAAGAAGTATATCAGTGCCTCTCCCGGCCATGTTAGTGGCGATTGTAACGCCTTTGAACCTGCCGGCCTGCGCCACTATGTGCGCTTCCATCTCGTGGTACTTTGCGTTAAGCACGTAATGCTGAACGCCCATTCTTTTTAACATAGCGCTTAGAGTTTCGGATTTTTCTATAGATATCGTACCCACGAGAACGGGCCTTCCTATTTTACTTAGCTTTTCGATCTCATTGCATATGGCTTCGAATTTTTCTTTTTCTGTTTTATATATCACGTCTCCCAGGTTTTCCCTGTTAAGCTCCTTATTAGTAGGGATAACTACCACCTGCAGGTCATAGATCTTCTCGAATTCCGCGGATTCAGTAGCGGCTGTGCCCGTCATGCCGGAAAGCTTATCATACATGCGGAAAAAATTCTGAAGAGTGACAGTGGCCAGGGTTTGCGATTCGCGCTGCACCTCAACGCCTTCCTTAGCTTCTATGGCCTCGTGTATGCCCTCTGAAAATCTGCGCCCCGGCATCATTCGGCCGGTGAATTCATCGACTATTATAACTTTGTTGTCGTGCACAACATACTCTACATCCTTCCTGAAAAGAACATAGGCTTTAAGGAGCTGCTTTATGCTGTCTACTTTCCTTTGCTGCCGGGTGTATGCCTCGGTTATCTCGGTTTCCGTTTTCAGTTTTTCTTCATCAGTTATATCGGGCGTATTAGCTATAGCGTAAAGCTTGTCCTCCAGGCTTTCTATCATGAACTCAACTCCGAATTTATCCTTCATCAGGTTCTCGCCTTTAGAGGTGAAGGTAACCTCTCTTGACTTCTCGTCAAAAACAAAAAAGAGCTCTTCAAGCAACGCAGCTTTTTCGTTTTCCATGAGCTTGCCTTCATACAGGCTTACTGCCCTGTCAAAAATGGATTTGATCTTTGTATTCTTTAAAACAATGTCCAGAAAATCCTTATCTTTAGGCGCTCCTTTATGGATTATGTATAAAAGCTTCTTCAGGTCTTCGTCTTTTTTCTCATCGCTTATGGCTTTCTTGAGTTTTTCTATAAGCTCCGATATAAGGCGCGCCTGATATCTCGCGACGTGCTCGACAACGGGTTTCATTTCAGAATAGGAGCTATTGGTAACGTCAGTTGCGCCGGATATTATAAGAGGCGTTCTTGATTCATCTATAAGTATGCTGTCAACTTCATCCACTATCGCAAAACTAAAATTACGTTGTACTATATCGTCTTTATGGACCACCATGTTGTCCCTTAGATAATCAAACCCGAATTCATTGTTGGTTCCGTACACTATGTCGCACGCGTAGGATCTTTTGCGCTCCTCGGGGGACATCTCATGCTGAATCACGCCGACTGAAAGGCCCAAGAATTCATAAAGCGGCCCCATCCATTCCCTGTCGCGCTTGGCAAGATAATCATTTACAGTAACTATATGCACCCCTTCTCCGGCAAGCGCGTTAAGGTAGGCCGGCAGCGTAGCAACAAGGGTCTTGCCTTCACCGGTAGCCATTTCAGATATTTTCCCCTCATGGATGACCAGGCCTCCTATGAGCTGAACGTCAAAATGTCTCATTCCCAAAATTCTTTTCGCTGATTCTCTTACAAGAGCAAAAGCTTCTTCCAGTATTCCCTCAAACATGGTGTTCTTAAGCGCCTTGAGCCGCCTCTTCAGCTTTTCCCTTTCCTGCGCGAAACTTGACTCTTCTATTTTGCCTATTAGAGCGTCACGTTCTTCTTTAATGCCGGCCATCTTATCGAACACATGTTTTTTAAGCCTTGCTGTCGTATCCGCAAGTTCCTTATCAGGCATGGCTTTGAACTTTCCCTCGAGAGCATTGATCCTTTCAGTTATCTTCCCAAAGCGCGCCAGCTCTTTCTGGTTAACCGAGCCCAATATTTTATTTAATATGAATTTCATTTGTTCTCTTCTTCACTATGATTCCGCAGATTCGATAAAGATTACACAGATTGCGTCTAATCTGCGCGATCTTTCAAAAATCGGAGTGATCATATTATTTGCTTTTCTCGTATCTTAAGTACGCGTCCATAAAGCCGTCTATATTTCCGTTCAGCGTTCCTTCGGCGTCCGAACTTTCAAAGCCTGTTCTGTGGTCCTTTACCATTGAATATGGGTGAAGCACGTATGAGCGTATCTGGCTGCCCCATTCAATGGATTTTTTCTCATCATATTGCCTTGAAAGCTCTGTTCTTTTTTTCTCAAGCTCACGCTCGTATATTCTCGACTTCAACACTTTCATGGCGGTTGTTTTATTTTTAAACTGCGATCTCTCGTTCTGGCACTGAACAACTATTCCGCTCGGGATGTGCGTTATTCTCACGGCGGAATCAGTAACGTTAACATGTTGTCCGCCGCGCCCGCCTGCCCTGTAAGTATCTATCCGGAGGTCGCTGTCTTTTACATCTATATTTATGTTTTCGTCTATT
>CAZFLU010000127.1:0-3747 GCA_964519195.1 uncultured Planctomycetia bacterium
ACCTGGACCCGCGTATTCATTTCCATGAAATAAAAATTATTATGCTTATCTACAAGGAACTCTATTGTTCCCGCGTTCTGATAACCGATGGTTTTGGCGCATTTGACAGCGGTTTCTCCGATCCTTTTCCTGACTTTGTTGTCAATGATCGGAGAAGGCGATTCCTCTATAAGCTTCTGGTGCCTTCTCTGGATAGTACAGTCCCTTTCTCCCAGATGCAGGACGTGCCCGAAGGAGTCGCCCAAAAGCTGCACCTCTATGTGCCGCGGCTCCTCAATATATTTTTCAATATAGACATTCGGGCTACCGAACGCGGCCTCTGCTTCGCGTTGCGCTGTCAGGAAAGCGCCTATGAGCCGAACGTCATTATGGCATATGCGCATGCCTTTCCCCCCGCCCCCTAAAGCGGCTTTTATAATTACAGGGTATTTTATTTTTTTCGCGATCTTGAGAGCCTCGTCTTTTGTAGCTACAACGTTCATGCTTCCCGGGATCGTGGGAAGGCCCGCTTTGCGCGCTGCCTGTTTAGCGGCCATCTTGTCGCCCATGAGCCGTATGTTCTCCGGCGTTGGGCCTATAAATTTTATCTGGCAGGATTCGCAGATCTCGGCAAAATGGGCGTCTTCGGCAAGAAATCCGTAACCAGGATGTATTGCTTCTACATCGGTTATTTCCGCGGCGCTTATAATGCTTGGGATATTAAGATAACTGTCACTGGCAGGCGCGCGGCCTATACAAACGGCTTCATCCGCCAGGCGCACATGGAGAGAGGATGCGTCAATTTCAGAAAACACCGCGACTGTGCCTATGCCAAGTTCTTTGCAGGCCCTGATCACTCTTACCGCTACTTCGCCTCTATTAGCTATCAATATCTTTGAAAACATGGTTTTAGCTCGGTTCTACGAGAAAAAGCACCTGCCCGAACTCAATAGGGCTTCCGTTCTCTACAAGTATATCCACTATCTTGCCTTTTACTTCTGATTTTATTTCATTCATGAGCTTCATGGCCTCAATTATGCAAAGGACATCTCCGTCTTTTATCTGAGAGCCTGTGTCGACAAAAGCCTTGGTGTCAGGGCTTGGCGCGCGGTAAAAGGTGCCGACCATCGGCGCTTTGATCTCAACAAAGTTCCCGGCCTCGTCCTTGGCCTCCGGAGAAGCTTGCGGCACGCTTGCCGGAGCCGCCTGCATTACATGAGGCGAGAATTGTATTTCTCCGCCGGGCCCCTTACGAAGATGCATTTTTACGCCTTCCTCCTCTATCATTATTTCAGTAAGGCCGTGTTTTTCCATGAGTTTTATGACTTCCTCTATTTTTTTTAGATTCATACGCCCTCCCTTAAGCGCGCCCTGCGTATTCGCCGGTCCTGGTGTCTATCTGAATAATATCGCCCGTATTTATAAAAAGCGGCACACGTGTTACAGCTCCGGTTTCCAGCGTTGCGGGCTTACTGCCTCCTTTGGCAGTATCACCTTTTATTCCCGGTTCAGTATATGTTATTTTTAGATCAACGAAAGCCGGCAATGAAACACCGACAATGTTCCCGCCATGCGTTGAAGCGCTTATTTCCATTCCGTCCTTAAGGAACTTGGCAGTGTCCCCCATTATCTGCTCACCTACGACCATCTGTTCATAAGTTGCCTGGTCCATGAAGTGATATATCCCGTGGTCCTTATAAAGAAATTGTATCTTTTTTTCTTCGATGAACGCCTGCGGATACGAATCCTCGGGCCGCAGGGTTTCCTCCGCTGTAGCGCCTGTTTTAAGGTTCTTAAGCTTTACCCTTACGAACGCCCCTCCCTTTCCGGGTTTTATGTGCTGGGCGCTTATTACCTGATACAGGGAGTTATCTTTTTTTATTACAAAACCGCTCTTGAATTGCCTTGCTGTTATCATCGTGTTATTACCGTTATTTTTTTATTCCTTATCTGGATCATGTCCTCGATCCTGACCCCGCACATCCCTTTTATGTAAAGGCCGGGCTCGATAGTTACTGTTATGTTATCTTTAAGGCGCCTTTTATTTTTTTCCGAAAGTTTCGGAGCCTGATGTATTCTTTTTCCGACTCCGTGGCCCAGAGAATGCAATATATATTTTCCAAACCCTCGTGAGCGCATGTGATCGTGAACGCTTCGCACGTACTCGGATATTTTAAGTCCGGGAACCATCTCGCGTATAGCTATTTCTTGAGCTTGCTCAACCGCCTTCCTTAAACGATTTTTTAGAGCGCTCTGCTTCCCTACCGGGATAGTTCGCGTCAGGTCCGAGTGAGAGCCTTTATATATTACGCCAAAATCTACCACAACAAGGTCGTTTGGCCGTATTTTCCTGTCTGTTATTTTCGCGTGGGGGTGCGCCGCGTTGGGGCCGCTTGCCACTATTGTTTTAAAAGAACGCCTTAAACCAAGGGCCTTTATTTTTTCCTCTATTTTACCGGCTATTTCTCTTTCGGTTTTGCCTGGCTTTATTTCATGCCTGAGATTGTTAAAAATAGTTACTGTTATAGCGGCGGCTTTTTTAAGGTTGACCGCCTCTTTATTTTTCATCCCGGAGAATGCCCATCAGCCCTTCCAGGCCTAAAATGTAACTTTGCATGCCGAATCCCGAGACCTGCCCTCTTGCTACAGGAGCGATAAGGGATGTTTTTCTGAATTCCTCGCGGCTGTAAATATTTGACAGATGCACCTCGACAACGGGTAAACCCGAAGCCGCGACAGCGTCCCTTATAGCTACGCTTGTATGCGTGTACGCCGCAGGGTTCATCAATATGCCGTCTATCTTATCGGATTTTGCCTTGCCTATGAGCTCTATTATTTCGCCTTCGTGGTTTGACTGCATTGTCTTTATTTCTACGGGATACTTTTTCGCGGATCTCGCAAGGGCGCTGTTTATCTCTTCCATGGTAACCTTGCCGTATATGTCGACCTCGCGTGAACCCAGCAGGTTAAGATTCGGTCCGTGGATCACGAGTATTTTAGGCATCAAAACCTCCTACTTATCAGCCCGTTCAGCTTCTTCTACGAGCATTATCGGTATATCATCCTTTATCGGATATCGTAATCCGCAGCCGGTGCACACGATCTTCGGGCCTTCTATTTTAACGGAAGATTTGCACGCGGGGCAAGCCAGGATCTCGAGTAGTTTTTTATCTATCATGCTAGGCGCTCCTTTTATATTTTATAATTTTGCATTTTTTTCATATCATTTTCTTTTATTTTAAATTGAGGGGCGATAGCGTATATCATGCCTCCGATAATGCTTATAAGAAGCAGCGCGGCAAGGACAAGTATGCTTAGAGAAAACGCGCTATCCGTTCCTATTACGGGCCCGAAGAGGCCCACTATGGCGCCTTCTCTTAGGCCGAGTCCGCCGAGGGACGGCAGCATGCTTATTACTGTTACGACCGGCATTATGACGAATATTGTTATTGGCGGAAGCTCTATGGATAACGAGCGCGCCAGAAGATAAATAACATAGAAAAATACTGACTGGCCTATAAAAGAGATAATAAAAGATAAAAATATAACATTTTTCTTGTTTCGATAATCATGCACGGCCGTGTATATTTTCGATATTTTTTCATCTATTTTCCACATTTTTATTCTTGAGGCTAACTTCAGTGTCATTTTATACGCGCTTCTATTAAGCATGAGCGCGAAGAGCGCGGAACCGCAAAGCGTAAAGAGGATCACGACCACCCGGACACCGCTTTCGATCATGTTCCACGCGAAGAGAAGCGCAACCGC
>CAZFLU010000128.1:0-3743 GCA_964519195.1 uncultured Planctomycetia bacterium
TACGCCACTTTCAGAAGATCCCTCCGGGAGAACGCATACTTGAACTTTTTTTGTACTTCCATTTACCGTTACGCTTTTTTCGGTTCTTACGGTTTCTTCTTTACGTTTTTCCGCCTGTCGCTTATTCTTTCTTTGAGTAGCATCGGCTATAGCTTTTTCTTGAGCTCTTTTTCCTGCAGCATCTTCCTGGAACACTTGAGCCTGCATGCTTCCATTTATATCTATTTCATCCGCATAATCAACGTCAACAACAACTTCTTCTTCCTCTTTTTCAAGAACTGTGGGCATCATGACTTCTTCGTGAGAACTATCCACATAGTTTGCGGTAAGCTCGCCTAAAGTATTTTTTCTTGTTATCCGAAGAGTATCTCCGAATTCAACTTCGCTTTCCACGGCGCCTCCGGTATCCATTGTAGGCACTTCTCTTTGCGATATCATAAAGTCAAAAGTATCCATGAAATCATCTTTATAGTCCCTTGCGTTTTTACCTTCCAAAACCTCGCTTATTCTTCGGCTTTCTTTTGTTTCGCTAAATTCTTCGGTGCGTGTATCTACATAATGGCGAGCTGCGGATTTGGAAAACTTTTTTGCGTTTCGGTAGATGGTAAATTTTTTCCACCACATCCATGTGCTGAATCCTGCTTTAAAACTAAATAAAAACTGTACGAATTTCCCGCCATCACCGCGCTTTATTCTATCTACTTCTGATAAGATATTTTCCCATACCCCTGACATTGTTTTTCCTACAAGTTGTTCGTTATGGCTTATTTTAGAAACTATATAGCGAGCTATGAAAGTTTTTATGTGGTCTCTCTTTATTGCGCGCCCTACTTCTTTGCCCCCTAATTCGGCCAGATCTTCAAGGTTCATACCGGATTTAAAAGTAATACCGTAAACAGCGTGCAGGATGCGCCTTAGATTCTTTACCGCTTCTTCCCGCTTCTTGGCATCTTTTAAATATGTACTAAAGTCTTCGGGAAACGCTTTCTCAAGAATATAATCTGCCTCTTCGGAATACATGTGCTCTGTAAAGACATCCAGCTCATCTTTTGCATCAAGAATATCCCTTTGCATTGCCTTTATTGAATCTTGCGCGCGGAAAGTGCTTGTTTTGTCAGCGGCTTTTCTTATCCTGAATTTTCTTTCTTCGATTATATTCTGCGCTGCCATAAAATAAACATCCCATAACATGCCCAGCGCTTGATTCTCCATATCGTTATTCAGCTTTTGCTCGACTTCTATGAAGTCCTTAAGAGTACCTCTTTTAGCTAAATATCTGGCAAAATTCTCTTTTACTTTCTGTATTTTTTTATTTATAGCATCTACTCTTTTGTAATTTTCTTTCTGGATATTTCTATTCTTTCTCCATCTTAACCACGCGAGACGGGCTCTATAATAAAAACTTCTTACTGCAAAGATCCAGCTAGAAGGACCTCGCCATCTTTTTCTTTCCTCAAAAACTCTTGCTACGGCTTCATATTCCTTTGTCATTTCACCTAGTTGTAAATCTCCGCTAGCACTTTCTCTTGCATAACTTCTTATTTCTGAGAATATCACGGCTTCTCCTGGCTGGCCTTGCCTTGCGGCGCGCCCTACTTTCTGTCTTTGCACTCTTATAGATTCATCTTCCTGCATAACAAACAAAAGTCCTTTTATATATCTAAGGCGTAGTTTATGAAATAGTTCTTGCATATCTTTGTCGTTTTGTGCTTCTAATTTATACTCAAGTTCTCTTAGTTTTTCATTAAGTATATTTGTAAGCTCTTCTCTTGTCTTATTTTGACCGTTATTGTATCTTAAGTTGTTTTTATTTGTTATGTCTCCTAGTTCATCTATTATTGCTTGAATCTCTTGTATAAGTTTTAATGTCTCGGGATCGTTTGAAAAGGCGATACGTGCGTTTCTGTAATCTTCGCTGTACTCTGTGTCCCCTACTGGGTTGCTATCTGTTTTTTTATTAAGAAGAGTGGCAACAGCTTGCGCTCTTCCGGAAGATTCTCTTTTTATCTTATCTATGTTCCACACCGGTACGTCTGAAGCACGCGCCATTATATTTGTTGCAAAAGTGATCATCCCCTGTGAACCAGCCTCTTCTTCATATTTAAGTCTGTTTTCTTCATTGTTCACGCTTAGCTCTTGTATCTTATCCATGTCTATCTCTCGCAAAGCCCGCTTATCTTTATCGGTTAACTTTTTATATAAATCTTCGACTTCTTTTTTTTCAGCTTCTGTAAGTTTTTTCTCAAGATTTGCCATCCTCTCATTATCGCTTTTTGCCATATATATAAGATATTCAGTTTTGTTCGTAAAAGCTGTAAAATCAACATAGTCGCTTATGATCATGATAATAGGTCCATCGGAAAGAACGCTATCTGTGCGAGAGGCGCACAATTCCAGCATTGCCTTCTCGAAAAAGCTTCCCGCAGGTATTTTTATATGTCTTTCATTTCTTAAAATACCTCGTTCATAACTAGGTACATCTACTACTTCTAGGTCTAAACGTTCACGGAATTCCTCTTCCGCTTCAATAGCAGTACCGCTAAATCCGGTTACATCATCTTCGTAAAGACCTTGGAGATCTTTCATCGACATCTTTGATTCTGTTCTGCCTGACTTTTTTATGAAAAATGTGCCTAAAAGTACGTTAAGAGCTTCATCCCAACCGTTTTGCCAACGTCTCCCCTGCGCATCCGTTCCTGTTGTTTGATCGATAAGGCGTGCGCCTTTTTCACCTGTTTCAGGATCTTCTCCCCAATAAAATGCGCCTCCCTGAATGCTTACGTTTATGCTATTTTCTACCAGCTTTGCCCAATCAGCATCTTCAATACCTTCATACGAAAGCTGATAACTTTCTAGCAGCTCTTTTGCAGAACTTATTATTTCATCGATCTCTTTTTTGCCTTCCTTTGTAAGCTTTGCCCTGTTAGTTGCATCATCTCGTACTATCCATATGCCTGTTCTGGCGTCTTCAGCCTCATCTTTATCTCTTCTTTTTTCAAGCTTTGTTCTGTAAGTTCCTTCTGTGCTTACTCGTTCGGTATTGTTTCTTAAATGCATTGCGATCCTATGCGCAATATAAAATGGCATTGCTTTTGATAGCGGTAATTCTCCTTTTTGTATTGATATTATAAGTTCTGATAGCGCTTGATCCATATCGAGTGAATCGATTTCATCTATAGCCAGGCTGTAGAACCCTTTTACTAAATATCTTTCTTCCTGCCTGCTATCAGGCATGCTTTGATCGTGAAGAAAAGCAAATCCTATATGGTGTGTAACGAAACGCACATTTGCCTGTGAGTCTTTGCGTCTTCTTCTGCGAAGCTCTGTTTCTTTTGCGCCTTTATCGACTTCGCCTCTCTCGTTAAAGTAATCCAGGTAAGCGCCATCATAGTCCATCCCCTGTTCTGAACTTACAAAACCACAACTTAAGCCAAGCAAGCGAAACGCCATTCCTGTTCTATGTTCAAGGCGTCTTGCTTCAGCATCATCTTTCGCCATTAGATCAACTGGCTCGCCATTATTTCGTAATGACGCAAGATATCTGTCAATTAAGTCAACAAATGTCTTGCCTTGCCCTGTCATTAGATTTATTACAAGGCCGTTCATTGTAAAGCCGGCCGCTTCTATTTGATGCTCGCGTAAATTAAAACCCGTATATAGCTCAAGTGCTAAACTCGCATTCGCGGAAGCCATTAGAAGAAATTCATCGGTAGTGCCTTTACCGGTCTTTGCCATATCTGAAA
>CAZFLU010000129.1:0-3729 GCA_964519195.1 uncultured Planctomycetia bacterium
CTGAACTTAGGGATAAAGTATACGATGAGGCAAAGAAGCAAAAAACACACAAAGGTAAGAAGAAATTTTACAGTCATAACAGCGGAAAATATTCTCGATACTTCATGAGGGTCGTGACTTGCGATAGAGATCTCTTTTGTAGCAGATATATTAAAACCGTAATCTGTCAGAATCATAAAGTATTGAACGAAAGCTTGAGCAAATGCAATAAGACCGAACTTACTGGGTCCTATAACCCTAAACAAATATGGCAGTATGATTATAGGCAAAACATAATTGATAGCCTGAATAATGCTTAGGAAAGTAAAATTGCTCATAACTGTCTTACTATCCTCAGCAGCTACCATTCCCCGGATTTTTTTGATACGTTTTGCTATATTTCGCATTAAATACGATTTCCTAGTAACTCAAATCCATTTAATCATAGGTTCTTTTTTAGGAGGTGATTCCGGAAAACCTGCTTTAGGGTAACCAAATAATATTGGACCGTAGACCTTCTCGCCTTCTTTTAATTCAAGAACGTTCCTCACTTCCGGATCATCTAATACAAGTTGACCAAAGAACACCCAGCAGCTTCCTATGCCAAGCGAGCGCGCTGCGAGCATCATGTTCTGGCATACCATGGGCGTATCCATATCGCGAGTCATGCCATGTGACCCTACAACAAAAACGACAAGAGGAGCATGATAGTATACAGGGTCATCGGTTGAATTGTCTCTATCTTTACGCATTTCTTTAAGTTCGGGGGAAGCATTTTTATCCATCCATTTTTTGTAACGACCTAACGCGAGATTAGCGAGTTTTTTAAGAAAAGCTTTGTCTTGAACTACAACAAAGCGCCAGCCCTGCGCGTTGCAACCGCTTGGCGCAGCGTTTCCAGCATCAATTATGGCTGAGACATCTTTCTTCGAAAGCGGACTTGATTCAAAATCGCGAACAGATCTTCTCTTTAAAATAGCTTCGATAACATTATTCATATTCAGAACTTCCTTTTCGTTTTTCAAGTAGGTCTCTTATAAATTTTTTCACTTCTTCGCTAAAATCTTCTTTTAATATCCAGTCAAGATACGAAGGGTCCTTTTTGGCGAGCTCTTCCAGGCTCTTTTTGCGTCCATATTTACCAAATACAGGATAAACTTGCCCATTCCACCAGCGGAATTTGCGTTCTTTGTCGTAATACTCGCTGGACCTTTCATAGTCAAAAGCTTTCAGCGACTCCATACCTTCTTCGTCCGAGCCGTACTTTTTAATTTGCGCTTCAAGTATTTCTTTAGTGGCTTTGGCGTCTCCAAGAGCTGAATGCGCTTCGCGAAGCTCCTTATCGCAGTAGAACTGATAGGCTGCCGTAAGGGTCCTTTTCTCATGCATGTGATAGATCTTCTGCGCGTCAAAGACCACCCTGTTTGTGCGGGAGAATTTAAATCCGGCCTCGATGAGCTCTCTTTCAAGTAGAGGAAGGTCAAAACGCTCTATTCCGAAACCCCCAAGGTCTGCCTCCGCCATAAAGCTGACTACTTCCGGGGCTATTTCTTTAAAAAAAGGAGCATTCTCTACGTCACTATCTACAATGCCCGTGATCTTACTCACAGCTTCAGGTATGTGCATGCCCGGATTAACTCGTTTTACGTATTCTTCCCGGGCGCCATCAGGCATGATCTTTACCATGCCTATTTCTACTATTTTGTCTTTTTCTACCCAAGTGCCGGTAGTTTCAAGATCGAGTATTACGATAGACCGTTTAAGTTTCATAAAAAAGATTATACATTTAAATCAGGATATCCTCAAGGATATTGTTGTTTGATTTTAACTTTATACGAGTGTATACTTAGTAGCGGGAGGATATAAATGAGAAAGAAAAACTTATATTTGGCTGTTATTGTATTTTTTATTTGCGTAATTTTTGTTACATCCCCGGGCTTTTCCGCTCCTGGCGATAACACTCCCCTTCTTGATAAAGTCATGGACCGCGAGAAAGTTGCAGCTGAAGAAAAGCAAGATGGCGAGTATAAAACAGACGAAGAATTTATGGACGAGGCCAAAGAGACAGAGCGCTTACGAAATACAGGTTATGCTAGGTCTCATGAATTTGATCAAGTCCCAGTATATAAAAGCGGAAACGACCCTAACGATTATTAATCCTCCGGCATGAACTCGGTTGTTTTAGAGGCCACGTACATGGCAACCCTTGGATCTTTCATCATAAGCTTTTTCATGCTGGAAGCGTATTTCCGCGAGCCCGGCGTGAGATTTGAGTCTCTCATGCCTTCCTGAAACGGCATCGCTTCCATTGCCATTGGCATTTCACTTTGAACAGCCGCTGGATCATCCATCATTGAGCTTGCTGCTGCCATCGAACTTTCAATGCGAGAGCGCACTTCCCTGACCAGGCTTTGGTTTTTAGCGTAATAAGAATCTACAGCAGCCTTGCATTTTTCTCCGGAATCCAAGTTCGATTCAATTACCCCAGCAAGCCCGTCGTAAAACTTGTCCACCCTTGCTTCAAAAGTATCCGCCGCGGCCGGGCGAGCTAAAATTAAAATCATGGTGAAAGCAAAAAAAGTTTTAGTTATGGATTTCATTTTCAAGCCTCCCTATAAGGTCTTCAGTGTCTTTTATTATGCTGCCTGACAAAAGTTTTGATATTTTGGCTTCTTTATTAATGCTCCTTAACGCGCTAAGGAGACGTTTTATAAGGACAACGCGCCTTTTCTTTCTTGCTTCCTCCCCATCTTCCTCAAGGCGATGGCGCACGATAGAGGCGATGTCTTTTTTTACTCCGGAAGCAGCTTTTCCCTTTTCAAGAACCGCTTCTTTTATCCGGGCATAATCTTCCTGTGCGATATTTCTATTTGAGCTCGCGAGGCGAAGCGCGTCAACCGCTTCAAAACTAGGGACTTTAGAAGCCGCGGTTTCGTCAGTAAAATCCTTTTTAACGAATTTTGGGGCTTCATTCTCAAGAAAATAGTAAGAGCGCAAAAGCTTGATAGCGGTCGGCTTTTTTATCCCTATTTCATTTGCGACATAGGCTTCAAAAGTAGAATATTCCCAGTCTTTATAAAGCTTATCTTTGTATACCGTGTATAGCAACTGCCCTAATTTGATCCAGGACGTTTTAAAATCTTTCGCGCATTCCAGTACCTTGTAACGCATGGACGCCTCATCCATGCTTTCCATGCGTGACTCCAGGTTTTTTATCGCTTTTGTGCTCATGGGCTCCTTTCTTATATGAATATCTCGACAATATATAGCCAGACAGGGACCGTCAAAATGGCAAAAATATGAGAATAGAATATGGCGCCGCTTAGGAATTTATTATCAGCTTTTGAATAATATCCGATTATGACAAGCGAAACCGCCGTTGGCATGCACGCTTCGAGCATGATAAAGAATTTATAAGTATTTTCGAGCGGAAGTGATCTAAGTATCAAAATGAACACTAAAGGAAGCAAGACGAGTTTTGCGGTTATCGCGCCGGCGAGAGGCTTCCATTTGCGCGGAACGTGCCCGGAATGCTCGGAAAGATACCCGCCTAAGGTTATTAACGCAAGAGGAAATGTGGCAGCGCCAAGCATGTTTAACGGGTCCATTAAGGCTGAAGGGATCCAGTTTGACCCAAAAAGGAATACCGATGCGACGGAAAGCACTGTTGAAACCAGAGGAGGATTTAAAAAGGAGCTTAACTTGATTTTTTTATCAAAAGATAGACGGCCTATAATTTTATTAAATCCA
>CAZFLU010000130.1:0-3710 GCA_964519195.1 uncultured Planctomycetia bacterium
CTTCTTCGCCCGAAGAAGCTTATGATAGGTTATGGCAAACCTGTGCGCTTCATCTCTTATGCGCATTATTAGCTTCTTGGCCCTGTTTTTTGAGGAAAGCCTAAGAGGAGCTCTTTTATCGGGCACGTATATTAATTCTTCTTTTTTAGCGATCGCGCACGCTTTAACGCTAAAAAGCCCGAGCTTCTTAAGTTCATCCAAGACTACAGCAAGATGCCCTCTTCCTCCGTCTATAAGAACAAGGTCGGGTACCTGCAGCCCTTCCCTTAACACTCTGGCGTACCTTCTTCGTATAATTTCCCGCATCATGTCATAATCATTCACGCCTTCGGCGGTTTTTATCCTGAACCTTCTATATTCGTCCTTCTGGGGTTTGCCGCTAAAAAAACTTACCATGGAACCTACTGCCTCTTTTCCTTGAATGTTCGATATATCAAAGGCTTCTATGCGGCCGGGAAGCACCGGTAAACCGAGTTCGTCTTTAAGCGCTCTTATTTCCTTGTCGATAGGCGGAGGAGGCGTGCGGCCCTCCCATATGGCGCTTAACGCCTCTATTTTATCTCTTGATAACATGGCCTTTTCGTAATCCTTACGCGCTGCCGCCTTTTTCATTTCAAGAGAAAGCTTGTTTATTAAACCTTCTTTTTTGCCTTCAAGAAAAAGTCTCACTTCTTCCACGATGCTCCCGTAATCCGCTTCGGATATGCTTCCGTCGCATGGCGCGACGCACTGCCTTATCTGGGCCTTGAGGCAGGCTTTCTTAGGCATGTTCACGCATGAACGCAGAAGAAATACGCTCCTTATCAAATAAAGGGCCTTTCGCAAAAGTTTCGCGTCAGTATAGGGCCCATAATATACACTATTATCTTTTTGTTTTTCCCTTGTTATGAAAATTCGGGGATACTTTTCATTGACGGTCAGCTTAAGGTACGGGTAGCTTTTATCGTCTTTCAGTTCTACGTTGAACTTTGGTTTTTTTTCTTTTATTAAATTTGATTCATGGATAAGCGCCTCGGTACTTGACTTGGTCGTTATATAATCAAGGTCCCTGATATTGTTTACGAGTAGCCGGGTGCGCGGCGGTTTATGACCTTTGCTGAAATAGCTTTTAACCCTTTTTCTTAAGTTTGAAGCCTTGCCTATATATATAACTTCATTATTTTTCCCGAGAAAAAGGTAAATCCCCGGGGACGGAGGCAGTTTTTTTATTCTTTTTTCAATATCCATTTTATCATTTTGATGGCTTCGTCCGCGCCAAGCGCGAAACACGATATCATGTAAACTGCTACGCTAAGAACTATTACGCCTATAAGTATCGTAAGCTGAGCTAAAAAGTGGCCTGTTGCCATATTTAAGGATTTTATGGAAAAGTGCGCGAAAACAGCCATGATGATCGACGCGGCTATAAAACGCGCGAAAGAAACCGCTATTTTTTTTGAGCCAAAATCGCCTATCCGCCTTGACAATATAAAATAAAGCATAAGAAAATTGAAAGTAGCCGAAATCGAAGTTGCCAGGGCAAGCCCGCCTATCTTGAGCGGCCACATAAGAACATAATTTAAAATAAGGTTCGCGAAAAGCGCTACCGTAGCTGTTTTAACAGGAGTTTTGGTGTCGCCTAACGAGAAAAAAGAGTTTACCATTATTTTGATGCCGCCATACGCGAAAAGCCCGAAAGAATAAAAGAAAAGCGCGCTATCGGTTATCGCGGTTGAATATTCAGTAAAAAGCCCTCTTTCGAATAAAATTCGTATTATGGGCCGGCCAAGCACAATCAGCCCACAGCTGGCAGGAAGAAGCATCATGAAAACGCCCCTCAATGAGAAGTTGATCGTATTCTTAAAAGATTCGGTATCTTTCTTTGCCTCTTCCTTGCTCATTTTAGGCAGCGCGACTGTCGCAAGGGAAATGCCGAATATTGCCAGCGGCAGGTGAAAAAGCCTGTAAGAATACCATAAGGCGGCCGGAGCCCCCGCGCCGACTATCCACGAAAAAGTAGAGAATATGTTGTCGATTATTACGCTAAGCTGATAGACCGCCGAACCGAAAAATCTCGGGATAAGAAGGCGCCATATTCTTTTTATGATGGGATGGCCGAATAGACCGTAACGCGGGATTTTTCGTTTTTTTTCTATTGCCCTGAACCCTTTTTTGTAAAGGGCAACGCCTATTGTTATTAGTTGAAGTATTCCTCCGGCTATAACCGCGAAGGCAAGCGCCTTAATGCCTTCCGAAGGCGCCGCTTTCAGAAATCTCATGTAATACAATGTAAAAGATATCATTGACACGTTTAAAAGAACCGGCCCAAAAGCCGGCACTGCGAAGTGGTTTAGAGAATTCAGAACGCCCATGCCATAAGCAACAAGCCCGACCAGCAGTATAAAAGGGAACATTATGCGCGTAAGAAGTACGGTAGTCGCGAATTTTTCCGTATTAACGGCAAAACCCGGAGCTATGAGTTTTACTATTAAGGGGGCAAGCAAGGTACCTGCGATCGAAATAAAAAGAAGCGATATCAAAAGGGCGTAAAAAATGGTCCTGGCGGCTTGCCAGAATTCTTCGGTAGTTTTTGTAGCGTGGTACTCTGTAAGGACCGGTACAAAAGCCGCGTTAGCGGCGCCCTCTCCGACAAGGTCTCTTAAAAGATTCGGTATCCTGAAAGCAACGACAAAGGCTTCGGCAAAAAGGGTGGTCCCAAAAAAATTCGCTACGAGTATGTCACGCACGAATCCCAACGCCCGGCTCACGAAAGTAGCCCCTCCGATCACGCCTGTCGATTTAATTAATCTTTTATTTGACAAAGTTTACTCCGTATGTTATATTCTGAACCTGATCAAAAAAGGAATTAAATATGCCACAAACTAGGTCCGCATATAAAGAATTACGAAAATCCAAAAAACGCCATCTGGGTAATACGGCCAGCATTTCCGAAGCCCGGACAGCCGTTAAGAAATTCGATCTTCTTGTTTCGGATAAAAAATTTGATGACGCCAAAAAAATGCTGAAAGAAGTCTCCTCAAAGCTGCATAAGGCCGCGGCAAAAGGCGTTATACGTAAAAACGCGGCCTCCAGGAAGATCGCGCGTCTTTCCAAAGCGCTTCATAGGCTGCAAACCGCTAAATGATCCATCTATCCGCAAAGGTTAACTAAAGCCTGCTCAAGAGCGAGATCCGCGTTAAGCCTGCCTTGTTTTATGGATACGTCGGCTTCCAGCAAAGTTTCCAAAGCCTCATCCAGGTCATTAATTGCGAATCTCTTGCTTGTCTCTATTAATTTTCCGGTAAAATACCTGTTCATGCCCAAAGCCCTCGCGGCTTCTTCCGGGCCTTTTGAATCAGAAAGTTCTTTAAGTTTCTTTAGTGTCCTGAATTGCCAGGCAAGCAGGCTAAGGACCTGATGGGGTTTTTCGCGCGTTAAAAGGCGGGCCGCGAGGGCGACGGCTTTATCTTTTTTTTTATCCATAACAAGATTTACAAGTTCAAAAACCGTGTTATGGCTGCCTCTTCCCAATATCTCCTCAAGCCCGCTCTCGTCAATGCTCCCGGAAGCGCCCATGAAAGTTATTACTTTCTCTATTTCGTTATCAAGCAGCGCGAGGTCCGTCCCGGCAGTTTCGATAATAAGGGATACGGCTTCGCGGGATATGTTTTTGCCGCTTTCGGTGAATTTCTTCCGGATCCAGGGCATGAGCTCACTTGGCCTGATCTTCC
>CAZFLU010000131.1:0-3668 GCA_964519195.1 uncultured Planctomycetia bacterium
AATTTCCGCACCGAAGGACATGCGCATATATACGCTGGACGACATGTCGCTTTACATAAAACGGCGCCTCAATATCCTGAAAAATAACGGCGTAGTGGGCATGATACTCGTAATAATCGCGCTAAGGTTATTTCTTTCCGGACGCGTCGCGTTTTTCACCGCTCTCGGGATACCTGTCGCGTTCTCTATCACGCTGGGATTCATGTTATTCAGCAATATGAGCATTAACATGATGTCCATGTTCGGGCTGATCATCGTGCTCGGAATGATAGTGGATGACGGAATAATAATATCCGAGAATACTTACCGTTACATAGAAGGCGGAATGCCGCCCCGGGAAGCCGCCATAAAAGGCACCGAAGAAGTTATCCCGGCCGTTACGACAACTATCGCTACAACCATAGTAGCGTTCCTTCCGCTCATGTTGATGTCTGGCTTGATCGGAAGATTTGTGAGGCAGATCCCGATCGTCGTCATAGCGGCGCTACTCGCGTCGGTTTTTGAAGCGTTTATAATATTGCCGTCTCATCTGGCGGATTTCGCGAAACCGAAAAAAGAAATTAAATTCAAGAGAACGGTCTGGTTCAAGGGCCTTGTGGATTTTTACACCCGCATTTTACAAAAGGCTTTATCGAAAAAATATAAGACCATAGGAATTTTTATACTCGCCCTTATTATCCTTGTGTTTTTACTAAAGGCTTTCCTCCAGGTAATAGCGTTCCCGAAGAAAGGTATCGAGGAATTCTACATACGGGCTGAAGCTCCTGTCGGCACCAGCCTTGAAAAAACAGCGCATCTTTCAGCGGGCCTTGAAAAACTTGTGGCAACTATTCCTGAAAACGAACTGGACAGCTACGTAACGACTATAGGAAGCATATTTGAAGGAAGGGCTCTCGATCCTTACATGCGGCGCGGCAGCCACATCGCGCAGGTTAACGTATTTTTGACGCCTGAAAGCAAAAGAAAACGCACATCTTATGAAATAAGCGAATCACTTAGAGATGCCGCTGACGCAATTGAAGGATTCGAAACTGTTCAATTCGAACAGGTTGAAGGCGGTCCGCCTATAGGAAAAGCCGTGGATGTTAAGATAAAAGGCGAGGATTATCGGATCTTAAGCGAGATCTCTGACAAATACGTGGAGTATCTTAGCGCGATACAAGGCGTTAAGGATATTGATACGGACCATAAGCTTGGAAAAGAGCAGGTCACGGTAGTCGTTGATGAAGCCAAGGCAACGCGGGCAGGCCTAAGCATCGCGAACATCGCAAACGCAGTAAGGAACGCTGTGGGCGGGGGAGTGGCAACTTCCATAAAGCAAACAAAGGCGGAAGAGGAAATAGACGTGCTGGTGCGTTTTCCCGAAGAATACAGGAGGGACGTCTCGGTATTTGAAAAAATTGTCGTGCCTAATAAATTCGGTAAATTAATAGATCTTAAAGAAGCCGCGGATTTTAAGCTTGAAAAGAAACTGGAATCCTATAAACATCTTGACGGAAAAAGGGCTCTTAGGGTTACCGCTTCGGTTGATGAAAAGATCATGACGTCAATGAAGGTAAATACGCTGCTAAAAAATAAATTCAAGGATATACAAAATGAGCACCTTGGCTATGTGGTAACTTACGGCGGAGAGGAAAAAGACACGCAGGAATCCTTTTCTAATCTCGCGAAAGCTTTCATGATAGCTTTTTTTCTTATATTCCTTATACTCGCGAGCAACTTCAATTCGCTTGTGCAGCCTTTAATAGTGATGTCCGCCATAGTTTTCGGGGTTTTCGGCGCTCTTTTAGCCCTGCTCCTTCACGGAATGGCATTTAGCTTCATGGCGTTCCTGGGCATCGTGGGCCTTGTGGGAGTCGTTGTAAACGACTCGATAGTCCTTGTTGACTTTATAAACAGGCTAAGGGCAGAAGGAAAAGACCGTCGGCAATCCATAATAGAGGCCGGGCAGCTCCGGCTCCGGCCTGTCATACTCACGACCGTAACTACTGTTTTCGGCCTTGGCCCTGTTGCCTACGGTATAGGCGGGCTTGACCCGTTCCTGCAACCCGCGGCCCTTACCCTGGCGTGGGGGCTTCTCTTCGGCACGCCTCTTACGCTTATTTTTGTTCCATGCGTTTACGCCATCGTTGATGAGGCGACAATGAGGCTCGCGCACCACGGCACTGTTATCGCCAAAACCGATAAAGCCTCTTGACTTGAGTGCTATTTCGGCTATAATTGAGTATTACTTACACAGGACCATATTTTACCGAGAGAGAGGTGACAAAACTTAATGTCAAGAGTGGAAATAAGAGAACACGAATCGCTTGAAAAAGCGCTAAGACGCTTTAAGAGAAAAATAGAAAAAGAGGGAATACTGAAAACGCTTAAAGCGCGAAAGCACTATGAGAAGCCAAGCGAAAAGAAAAGAAAAAAGAGACGAAAATTCTGAAAAACGCCACAATGCATCAATTAAAAAGACCCCTTCTTCTTGCGGGGGTCTTCTTATGCCTTGCCGCGGCTTTTAATCCGGGCCGGGCCCGCGCCGAAGAAGTAATAAAAAAAGATCTTGAGAACGGATTAACGGTAATACTGCAGCCCGCGTCCGAACATCCTATTGTAAGCGTACGGCTTACCGTGAACGCCGGACTTTCGGCAGAAGGCAGATACTCCGGATCCGGAATATCGCATTTCGTAGAGCACATGATATTCAAGGGTAATGAAGAACTTCCTCCGGGCAGCATAGAAAAAAAGATCAAATCCTTCGGAGGCGTGATAAATGCCACAACAGGCCTTGACTCGATGGATTTTTTCGCGACAGTACCTAAAGAGAAGGGCATGGAAACCATTGAGCTTATCCGAAACATGGTACTGGCGCCTTCTTTTGAGGCATCAGAGGTTGAAAAAGAAAAAAATGTAATAGTAAAAGAGATCCGCATGAATTTCGACGATCCTGCCCGGCGGGTCCTTACTAATCTCTGGCAGACCGCGTACATAGAACATCCTTACAAGTATCCCATAATAGGCCATGAGGGCCTTTTTTCAAAGCTCACGCGGAAAGACTTGAATGAGTACCATTCTTCGCGCTTTAGCCCTGACCGCATTATACTCACTATAACCGGGGACATGGATCCCGTTGAAACCATGGCGCAAGCGCGAAGACTTTTCAGCGGGCTTGACAGAAAACTTGATCACCTACCAGCTGTAAGCGTTGAGCCGAAACAGATCCTGGAGAGGGATATAACAGATTTTGCTGATATCAATCTGGGTTACATCGCCCTTGGCTATCATACGGTTGAACTATCTAACGATGACCTCTACGCGCTTGATGTGCTGGGGATCATACTAGGAGACTGGAACGCTTCCCGGCTGAATAGCGGGCTTGTTAAAGATAAACGCCTTCTTTACACTGTAACGTCATTAAATTATACCCCGCGCCATCCCGGGCTATTCATAATATACGGGATAGGCGACCCTTCCAAAATAGCGAGCGCCAGAACCTCTATTCTGGATATCATCTATGAACTCTCTTTGAACGGGCCGAAGGGTTCCGAGCTTGAAGCCGCTAAAAATATGGTGATCGCCGGATATATTAATTCTGTAGAGACCACCGGCGGCAGAGCCGCAATGCTCGCTCAAGGCGAGCAAACCCTGTTTTTCAGCCATTTCCAATGCTTTTTCGATCG
>CAZFLU010000132.1:0-3624 GCA_964519195.1 uncultured Planctomycetia bacterium
CAGTATACGAAAAAGGCTATCCAGAAGCTGGAGCGGCAACAACGGGAAATGACGAAATGAATTTATTCAACGCGGATTTTCGCAGATGTATCCGCGTTTGATTTGAATATGAAAATAGACAGATCAAAATTACCACGTCACGTAGCAATAATAATGGACGGTAACGGCCGTTGGGCAAAAAAGCGGAAATTGCCCAAAATATTCGGCCATAAACAAGGCGCCAAAACCGTTGATAGAATAGTCGAAGCCTCACGTAAATTAGGCATAAAAGCCCTCACCCTTTATAGTTTCTCAACCGAGAATTGGAAAAGACCAAAGAAAGAAATAGATAATCTTATGGATCTTCTTTATGGTTATCTTGACAAAAAGTGTAAGAAACTAATGCGTAATGACATAAGGCTGAATGCAATAGGAAGGCTGGAGAAACTTCCGCTTAGGGTCAAAAAAAAGCTTTTCGGCGTCATGAAAAGGACATCCGGCAACAATTCCATGATACTTACCCTTGCCCTCAATTATGGTGCCAGACAGGAAATAACGGATGCGGCAAGTAGGTTGGCCGAGAAGTCCCGGAAAAAACAAATTAAACCCGAAGATATTACTGAAAGCATTTTTGCCGATGAGTTATATACTAAAGGCTTACCTGAAGTAGATCTTATCATAAGGACAAGCGGCGAGATGCGATTGAGTAATTTCCTGCTGTGGCAGGTATCATATGCGGAAATCTACATAACCGACAAGCTATGGCCGGATTTTAAGGAAAAAGACCTGGAGGGCTCCATACTTTCCTATCAGGAGCGGGAGCGCAGATATGGGGGATAATATTTTAAAAAGGGTGATGACGTCTTTAGTTGTAGTGTTAGGCGTTTTTGCAGTAACATTTATTTTTCCGGACTGGGCTTTCTGTCTGCTTGCGGTTTTATTCATAAGCCTGGCCCTTTATGAATTTTTTTCCATATTGGAAAAAAAAGGGCTTATTGTTTATAAATACTTTGGGACTATAGCCGGCAGCATCATACCGGTAGCTGTTTACCTGTACCTGGGCGGAAAATATCCAAACCTTGAGCCATTCTTTATAGTTATAGCGTGCCTGTTTACATTCGTACTCCAATTTACCAGGCGCGAAAGCAAAAATGACCGGCTTACCAGCATAGCACTTACTCTGTTTGCCCTGTTTTACATAAGCTGGTTCTTTTCGTTTTTCTTAAAGATAAAGTTTCTACCGGGTGGAGCGGAACTGGTGGCTTTCTTGATTATCGTGACCAAAATGGGGGATGTGGGGGCATATTTTATAGGTAAGGCATACGGTAAGAGCGCACTTATTCCTCGCATAAGTCCTCGCAAAACCAGAGAAGGTTCCATAGGAGGCCTTTTATGCAGTATTATTACGGCTTTGATTTTAAGATTTTTTTTGGTGGATATGAGCTTTATGCATATAATAGTCTTGGGGTTTCTATTAGGCATAATAGGCCAGGTTGGTGATCTTGCCGAAAGCCTATTCAAAAGGGATTTTGATATTAAAGATTCGGGAAAAGGGCTTCCGGGCCTGGGAGGCATTTTGGACACAATAGATAGCCTGCTTTTTACAGCGCCCATTTTTTATTTTTATGTAGCAATAATTGTACTACCTGGCCAATGAACCCCGCCCTTCCCTGAAGGGATAGATGGAGAAGGGCAGGGTTAAAAGAAAGGAAGAGCGGGGGTGAAAAAAATAGCAATATTAGGCTCTACAGGTTCGGTCGGTACAAGCGCTCTTGATGTAATCGCAAGGCATAAAAATGATTTTAGAATTGTCGGTCTTACCGCCCATAGTAATACACGACTTTTTGCCAGACAGATAAACCGTTTCAAGCCGTTGCTTGCGGCCATAGGCAATGATGAAAAATACCAGGAATTGAAACACGGTTTAAAACGGCCTAAAAAAATCCTGAAAGGAATCGAGGGAATAGAAAAAATAGCTTCCATGAAGGAGGCGGATATCATAGTCATAGCCATAAGCGGCATGCAGGCGATCTTGCCCATAATATCGGCCATAAAAAGCGGGAAGATCATAGCGCTTGCCAATAAGGAAGCAATAGTGAGCGCTGGAAACATGATAATGAGCATGGCAAGGACCCGGCGCTCAATGATCATACCTGTTGACAGCGAGCATAGCTCCATTTTTCAATGTCTCCGCGGAGAGGAGAAAAAAGACATTAAAAAGATCTTTCTCATGGGTAGCGGGGGCCCTTTAAAAGATATATCACGCAACCTTTTTAGCAGATTAAAACCCAAAAGGGTATTGATGCATCCTGTCTGGAAAATGGGAAAAAAGATAACTGTCGACTCAGCCACCATGATGAACAAGGGGCTTGAGGTTATCGAGGCCCATTATCTTTTTGATATAGGTATTTCCCGGATAAAGGTGCTTTTTCATCCGGAAGCGCTTTTGCATTCCCTGGTAGAATTTACAGACGGTAATGTAATGGCTAACATGTTCCATCCGGATATGCGTATTCCTATTTTCTATGCCCTTAATTATCCGGAAAGAAAACCGACTAAATTACCGAAGATTAATTTTTCAAAATTACAAAACATGACATTCCAAATCCCTGACCATAAGAAGTTCCCGGCTCTCGGCCTTTCCTATCATGCTTTAAAAAAGGGCGGCACGTATCCGGCTTGTTTAAACAGTGCGAACGAGGAGGCGGTAAAATTTTACCTGCGAGGAAAAATAAAGTTTACCGGCATAGTAGATATCGTCGCAAGGGTATTATCGCGGCATAAGAGCGTAAAGGAGCCCTCTCTGGATGAAATTTTCCACGTAGACAAATGGGCCAGGAAAGAAGCTAACCAGTGTCGCCTGCGTTAGGTGACTTCGGTAGGTACAGAAAAAAGGAGAATAAATTTTGATTACTTTTTTGATCGTTCTGGCGGTTTTCAGTATTTTAATTATCATCCACGAACTGGGGCATTTATTTGCCGCCAAATGGGTAGGCGTAAGAGTGGAAAGGTTTTCTTTGGGTTTCGGAAAAAAACTTTTTGGGTTTAAAAAAGGAAACACCGATTACGTCGTATCACTTTTTCCCTTTGGGGGGTATGTAAAATTAGCCGGCGATAATCCTGCCGAGTGTAAAGGCACGCCGGATGAATTTTTTTCAAAAAGCCCCTTAAAACGATTCTTTATCATAGTAACCGGCCCTTTTACGAATTATATTTTTGCGTTTCTTTTATTTACAAGTATATTTATGATAGGATTCCCTACCCTCACAGCACAAGTGGGAAAGATCCTGCCGAATTATCCTGCCGCAAAAAGCGAACTAAAAGAAGGAGATACCATAGTAAAAATAGAAAATAAAGAAGTCGAATATTGGAATGACCTTGTGTCAGTAGTAGAAAAAAGCACTCAGGAAGAGCCGCTTGACATAACTGTCCGCCGCCAGGGACAGCTGGTCAATCTAAAGATAGTGCCCAGGGTTATAAAGGGAAAAAACGTGTTTGGCCAGGATGTTTCAGTCGGAAAAATAGGAGTCATGCCGCAGAGTAAAGTCATTTTTGTCAGGCACGACTTTTTTGAATCGATAGCCATGGGCGGCGGCCGCCTATTAAAGTTCACTTTTCTTACTTACAAGGGTTTATGGCTCCTGA
>CAZFLU010000133.1:0-3601 GCA_964519195.1 uncultured Planctomycetia bacterium
AGCGGAAAGACAACATTGATGAATATCTTAGGGGGTATGCTCAAGGCCTCCGGCGGTTCTTATAAGCTTGAAGGCGCGGGCATTGAGACTTTAAACGATGACCGGCTTTCTGAGATAAGAAATAAAAAAATAGGATTTGTCTTTCAGGTGTTTAATCTTTTAGAGGGAGCGAGTGCTCTTGATAATGTCCTGCTGCCCCTTGTTTATGCCCCGAAATATCCCCAGGATGCACACAAAAAGGCTGTGGAAATTCTTGATTCTGTAGGATTAGCGGATAGAATTTACTATAAACCCGGTGAGCTTTCAGGCGGGCAGAAGCAAAGAGTAGCTATTGCCCGGGCATTAATAAACGACCCTGCCATTATCCTGGCCGATGAGCCTACCGGTAACTTAGACAGTGCCTCTTCCAAAGAAATAATGACAATTTTACAAAAACTTCACAGCCAGGGCAGGACTATTGTTCTAATAACTCACGATATAAATATCGCTCGTTACGCCGAAAGGATAGCTTTTCTAAAAGACGGGAAAATTGAAAAAGAAGAGGTGCAATGATGAATATTAAACAGAGTTTCGGCGTATCTTTACAGGCCCTGAAGAAACATAAGTTAAGAACTTTCCTTATTATACTGGCTATTGTAATAGGAATCGCCACGCTTACCGTGGTCGTTTCTATGACAGAAGGCGCAAATAAACAGGTCAAACAGAGGATGGAAAAATTCGGGCCTGACGTTATTATGCTTATGTCCGGCGGAGGCAGACAGCGGGGTGACTCTACCGCAGTAGAGGCTAATTTAAGCCAAAAAGATATTGAAGATATCGCAAATATAGAAGGCGTAAAACTGGCTGCGCCTTTTCAAATGGAACGGGAAATTCCAACAAAATACGGTAATAAATTTACCGATTCCTGGTTATTCGGTGTAGAGCCTAACTGGAAAAATGCCTGGCGAAGAGACGTTTCACGAGGAGATTTTATTACTGACGCCGACAATCAATTTTTATCAAAGGTTTGTGTTATTGGCCATACGGTAGCGGAGGACTTATTTGGGGACGCAGACCCCGTAGGCGAAGACATCCTGATAAAAAACGTATCTTTTAAAGTTGTCGGAATTCTTGAAGAAATGGGGCAAGCGCCAATGGGAAGCGATTTTGATAATGTAATCCTTATCCCTTTTAATACCTTCTCAAGAAGATTAATGAATCAACGGCTTTATGCGAGAACGATGAGAATTATTATAGATAATCCTTCTCGTGCCGGCGATATTGCCGGGCAAATAAAGAAAATCTTGAGAGAGAATCATCGGCTGGCCGCGGCTGAAGAAGATGATTTCAGAATCATGACGGCCGAGGGGATAGCAAAAAGGGTAAAGAGTACTTCAAAAACATTGGGCGTTTTTCTCTGGCTGATTGCTGTTATCTCTCCTCTTGTAGGGGGTATCGTGCTTATGAATATTATGCTGATTGCGGTTTCCGAGCGGAAAATGGAAATAGGATTAAGAAGAGCGGTAGGGGCAAAGAAAAAACATATTGTTTATCAATTTCTTTCCGAATCATTGGTTCTTACTTTCGCAGGGGGGATCATTGGTGTGGGCATGGGTATTATTATTAGTGTAATTATAAGCCTTTCAGGAAAACCCATCAGTATAGCATGGCAGCCTTTTGCGATTGCCTTTTTTTTCTCCGCCCTTATCGGAATTTTCTTCGGGATTTATCCTGCGCAGAAAGCGGCAGGCCTTGATCCGGTAAAAGCATTAAGCCAGAAATGAACTTGACAAAAAACATTATTATTTCCAAAAAACTCCTGCTGGAAAATAAGATGAGGACAGTCCTTTCTCTGCTGGGAATAATTATAGGTGTCTGTGCAGTTATTGTCATGGTATCTATCGGCAGAGGTACTGAAGAGAAGGTGGCTCGCGAAATAAACAAGATGGGCGGCGAAAATTTGCTGATAGTTACCGCCGGCCGGGTGAAAATTACTGCCGGAAGGCAGCGGCAGACGAAATCATACACAACTCTTACATTGAGGGACGCGGAAGATATTTCTGCCAGGGTTTCCAATATTAATTATGCTGTTCCCTCCCAGGAGAAAAATTCACAGGTTAAATATGCTGATCTCAGCACAAAAACCGATGTTAAAGGCACAACAACCGATATTCAGAAGGTGCTGAATTACACTCTTAAAAAAGGAAGGTTTTTTGACGAGAAAGAAAACAGGGGTTCAAGAAGAGTGGCAGTAGTCGGGCAGACCGTAGTTGAGAATATATTTGAAGGGGAGGATCCCTTTGGCAAGACAATCCGTATAAACAAGGTGCCTTTTGAGGTTATCGGAGTACTTTTCCCGAAAGGGCTGGATATCTATGGAAATGACATGGATGATCAGATTTTTATCCCCGTAAAAACCGCGTTGAGGAGGCTTTTTAACCTGTCATATATCAATAATATCTATGTGCAGGTAAAAGATGCTGACGCTATGAGTTCAGCGCAGTCAGAGATAGCCTCTGTTTTAAGAGAAAGGCATCGTATTAAGGAGGACGAACCCGATGATTTTACCGTCCAGAGCCAGGATTTAATATTAGAAACGCAAAGAGAGAATAAAAAAACATTTACCCTGCTGACAAGCAGTATTGCCGCTATCTCGTTATTGGTGGGGGGGATCGGTATTTTAGCGGTAATGCTTATTTCTATCAAAGAAAGGATTCGAGAGATAGGCATAAGAAGGGCTGTAGGCGCTAAGAAGAGGGATATCCTCGTTCAATTCCTGGCGGAGGCATTGTTATTAAGTACAAGTGGCGGGGTAATAGGCATACTTCTAGGGGTTACCGCGTCAGTTATTACCGCTATTTTTGTCGACTGGCCGTTGGTAATTCCTTTGAATTTAATTATATTATCTTTTTTGTCGGCATTTGTAATCGGAGTTTTCTTCGGCGTCTATCCTGCGAAAAAGGCGGCTAATTTAGACCCTATCAAAGCATTGCAGTTTGAATAAGCCGGGGGTATTGAAAAGATAAGGGCGGCCGGAAACGAAGCAAATTATAGGAGGGTGAAACAATGCAGGTATTTGATATCAGGACAATGACGTCATCCCCGTATGAGGAACGGGATAAGAATGTTTTCTATAAGTCCAAGGAATTCAAGACAAGGATTATCGAACTTTCAGCCGGAGCGAATATGCCAGCCTGTGAAATGGCTTCTTATGTTATTTTCTATATTATTAAGGGGGAAGTGGAGTTGATTGTTAATCAGGAAAAAACGACAGTTAAAGAAGGGCAATGCCTTATTACCGAGCCAGCGATGTTATCGATGAAGACGAAAGATGGCGTCAAGGTGTTGGGCATACAGATAGACCAACAATAGCGGGGAAAGGTTATGATTTCAAGTGATATTTCCGTTATTACAGTAACTGGGGGGGGGTAGCTTTGTTGTTAAATAATTATTAATCTACCCAGCAACCGCAGTCGTCCGGCTCCAATCGCCTTCGGCGATTTCCGCATCGTCCTTTATGCGCTTGCCTCGGGTTTTTAAGTAGGTGAATAAACCTAAATTTTATATCGCCGGCCGAAAATTTATACTGGACAGAGAAGTAAAAAGATTTTCTTATATAAAA
>CAZFLU010000134.1:0-3597 GCA_964519195.1 uncultured Planctomycetia bacterium
TATGTTTCATTCGTATAATATTCCGAATCTATATTAAGTATAACATAATCAGGCCGGACAGTTGTCACAGTAGTTTAAGATAAATGTAATAACTATGTAACGGGAAAAAAGGGTCACACCTATTTTTTAGACTGCTCCTCTTTCTACGAAAAAATAGGTGTGACCCTTTTTTAAATCTAAGCTACTGATTAGAGTGAGAATGCTTTGGCGGCGGTAACTGTTTTTTTGGATTTTTCGCGCGCCTTCTTCCGTGAAACATATTTCAGGTTCAAAAAAACAAATTTCAGGTACTTATCCATGGACAAATGTTTGGCGGGTGGTGTCGCTTTTTTGATGACCGGTAGTTTTATATCTTCCATTATTTTATCTCTTAGGTCCTGCTCAATATTTCATTATATAGTTTTAAAGTACCATATTTTAAACAAATATCTTTAAAATTTTTGTTCTTAATATTTACTTTGTTCATTTTTATTAATTCGATGATGTCCGGCAGATCCTTATTCATTCTTAGCCCGGGATTATTCTTGACCGAATGTAATTTAAGAGCTATCAAATGATCCAGTGATGGAACTGTAAATTTCTGCCCTGCTATTTCGACTTCAGGCCCTTCTTTAATTATCTTCTGCAATGTTCCCTCATCAACAAACATGAAATCAAGATCCACTATATAGTCGGAATCTGTCGTGAGCCTGCTGAAAACTTTCTCTCTATACTCTTCCTTATAACCTTCTTTTTCCAGAATGCCTGATATTTTTTTAAAATCGCTTTCTGTGATCAGGAAATCGACATCCGCGGTTTGCCGTGTGACTTTATAATGATTAACAGCGAAACCCCCGATCAAAACACAGAGCACCTTTTTATTCCTGGAAACGGCGGAAATTAAATGGAAAACGCTTGGATATCTCATGGCAACCTCTTGGAATATTACATAGTATACTATATACGGTGTCGGCAGTGCAAGCGTCGTGTGCTATGGGGTTATGGGTTTGGGGGATAAAAATTTTTATTACTTAACTTCTTTACGTCTAAAAGATCCTGCTCTCTTTTTGTGGCCTTCTTTGAGCGAATTAATTCTTTGATACCCAATATATTAATGGATATACCGCCATAACGTGATATCTTGCGATTTTTCCACGCGCTCTCGAATTTTACCCCAGATATACCCATCAATATATCTATACGGATAGGGGCTATCCCTATTTGATAAATCAACTTTTTGTTAGTAAAATCTGCTTCTGATACATTGCTAAGTGGGGCACCAAAATTAATAAGTGCTTTATAAATACGATGCGCGTTTTTCTTTTCATTGCTAACCCATATATCAAGGTCTTTAGTAAAGCGTGGTTCTGTATAAAATGCTACCGCATAAGCGCCGATAACTAAATATTTTACCTTATGCTTGTTTAATATTCTGAACAGATCTTTGTAGTCTAAGCTTATATTCATGCTTATTCTTTATCTTATAGAATTCTTCTACCATTTTCCATAAAGCTGAAAATTTAGCGTCCGCACTCATGTTTTTCCAGAACTTGATATTAAAATTTTCCGCTTCTTTGAATGACTTAGCTTTATTTGCCCATATTTTCTTCATATGCTTGCCCTTTTATTGTTTTATTATACCATATTTTTAAGATAGAAAAAAGGATAGAAAAAGGGTCACACCTATTTTTTAGAATACCCCTCTTTCTCCGAAAAAATAGGTGTGACCCTTTTTTAAATCCTTGATAAAAAGAAAGTTAATAGTTGATAGCAAAACCACCTATTAAAACACATGAGACTTTTGCTTTATTTGATATAGATGATATTAAGTGAAATATTGTAGAATAACTCATGTAAAAATTATACACTATAAATTTATAAATAAAAAGTATAAAAAAGATTACTACGATCTTTGGCTATCAGGTTAACAGGTTTAACTTATAACTTAAAACTAAATAAAAAGGGGCGCTCATACCCGTAAGGCGCTTGGCAGAACCCTACGGATACGAACGCCTCTATCCCGCCGCGTGGCAGGATCGAGGTAACCTCCCCCTTTAATGAGACCATGCGTTATGCGATTTGCGTAATGCGTTAATGAATTTATTAAGTTTTCTTCCGAGTTTGTCGTATTCTTCGGAAAAATATTCATATTTATTTTTATCTTTTAACGAATTCGTTTTGAACAATAAATTTAAATGTTCTATGGTTTCATTACATGACGCATGCGCAATTACCATAAAACGAATAAAATCTTGTTTATAGTTTTTTCTTCCAAAACCCTCAACAATATTACCGCTGATCCCCTTTGAAGAACGCCTGATTTGCGTCCCCTCTTCATACATCTCAAATGACGGTAATTTTCTCAATGTCATATCATGTATTTCTATTGCTAATTTGTGTGCTAACTTATATATTTCTAAATCGTTATAACTTTGCATGCTATTTTCCTTTCACAAAACGCATAACGCAAGGCGCACGACGCATAACGCATTATGCTGCCTGCGTCAGCAGATCTATCGCGCGCTGGTATAACTCTATCTCCCTGCCGTAATCTATCGGTAGAACGCGCGGCAAATATCTGAATATATTGGCCATGATGCCGGACACTCCAGGTATATTCAGGGCTTCCTTAGCGTTCTGCATGATCTTTAAAAGTGTCTGATACGAATTTATGGCCGCGTAAACCGGCTCTACGCCGGATTCTGTTCCCGGCACAGGCGCGACCTCAAGAACTATGGCATTTTCTCCGGATCTTTCAAACTCATTTTCAGCAGCTCTTATACCTATATTTTCAGCTTTTATGCCTGTCAGGTTTTCGATCTCCGCGGCAAGTTCTCCGTAAGAGCCGTGCTCTTTTTTATTCACGAATACTATATTGTTCATGTCGCCTTTATAGCCGGATGCAGCCAGAACATTACGCGCTTCTTGCTCGCCCTTTATATTATCGCCGTATACGAATACATTTGTTATACCCTGCTCTTCCGCTTTTTGCATGTTGTCGGCAGTAAATGGATCTGATAAGGCTATTTTTTCCGTTGTAGCAACCGCGAGCGCGCCTTTTTCAGACGCCATTTCCGGCATTGGCATCCCGTTATACGCGGCTGTTATCTCTTTTTTCCTCTTTTCAAAAACGCTAAAGAGGCCTTTGCGCTGCTCTATTAATTGGTTCGTAAGGGCGCTTCGCATGTCTTCATCAATATCGGTCCGCTGCATTTCCTGAAGTGTTTCGGCAATTTCTCTAAGCATGTTCTCTAACCGGTCTCTTGTTGAGGCGCTTATCAAAATCCTCGCGGCATCTATGCTGACGGATTCCAGCGCGCCTGCAAGGCCGCCATCGTAAATTATGCTCTTATCTATGTATACTCCGTTTCCGGCGGTTCGATCAAGCTCGATTTTAAACTCTTCGACGCCTTTTGTGAATACTTTTGCCTCCACGCCTTTTAATAGGGTATTTGCGGCCATGGCATCCTTAACCGCTGTCAGGTCTGCTTCTGAATTCACGCCTATTACGAACGAAATTCTTTTCTCTTCGGGGGTAATTTTTTTAACCGGAATATGATTCTTAGAAAGTCCATCGGCATGAAGCGCTAATCGCTCATATGTTTTGGAAAGTTCTTC
>CAZFLU010000135.1:0-3583 GCA_964519195.1 uncultured Planctomycetia bacterium
GGTTAAAAAGCATTCTCCTAAAACGCCGCCTCCTAACGGGCGCAACCTGATACTGCTTCTTCTGGTTATCTTCGGCATAAGCTACATTATCCAGTGGGCTTCCGTTAATCTGGAGAAGGGGCCGCAAGAACTCTCGTACAAAGAATTTTATGACATGCTGAAAGGCAACACTGTTAAAGAGACGGTTATTTCAGCTGTAAAAGTCGAGGACCGCGTAAGCGGAAAGCTGGCCGATAACTCTTCGTATGTGGTTAACGTTCCCGTTAACGATCCGGACCTCTTGAATCTCCTGCGGGAAAACGTGCGGAATTTCAAAATAGAACCGCCTCGAACATTTCTGTCGAATCTTTTCTATTCCCTTGGCCCGATGCTGCTTTTTATATTCTTTTTATGGTTCTTTATCTATCGCGGTGCAGCGGCCGGAGGGGGGAGAGTTCTTTCTTTTGGCAAATCCCGCGCTCGGCTCGCTACGGAAGAACGCATGAAAGTGACATTTGACGATGTGGCGGGAGTCGATGAGGCCAAGGAAGAGTTGAAAGAGGTTATCGAATTTTTAAAGGACCCCAAGAGATTCCAAAAGTTGGGAGGAAAAATGCCAAAAGGCGTTTTAGTTGTCGGGCCTCCCGGGACAGGGAAAACGCTTCTGGCGAAAGCAGTGGCGGGTGAGGCAAAAGTGCCATTTTTCAGCATATCGGGTTCTGATTTTGTTGAGATGTTTGTAGGCGTCGGCGCGTCCAGGGTCAGGGACCTTTTTGACCAGGCGAAAAAAAGCGCGAAGATAATGCGTAAAGGTTGCATAATTTTTCTTGATGAAATTGACGCCGTAGGAAGACAGCGTTTTGCCGGAATAGGCGGGGGGCATGATGAAAGAGAGCAAACTCTGAACGCCCTCTTAGTGGAGATGGACGGATTTGATACGCAGGAAGGGGTTATTCTGATAGCCGCCACGAACAGGCCCGACGTTCTGGACCCGGCTCTTTTGCGTCCCGGCAGGTTTGACAGGCATATCATAGTTGACATGCCTGATATAGCCGGGCGAGAAGCGATATTGAAAGTGCACGCGAAGCACGTTAAGCTTGACAAAGACGCTGACCTTAACCGCGTGGCGAGGCAAACGTCCAGGTTTTCCGGGGCGGATCTAGCGAACCTTATAAATGAGGCCGCGCTTCTGGGCGCAAGGCGCAATAAAAATTCCGTAACGCAGGAAGAGCTTGAAGAATCCATAGAACGCGTCATGGCCGGACCGCAGCGAAGGTCTCGTATCATAAATGAAAAAGAAAAACGAATAACCTCAATACATGAATCAGGGCACGCTTTGCTTTCTTTGGTCACTCCCGAGGCCGACCCTATGCACAAAGTTACTATAATTTCGCGCGGCATGGCCCTTGGTTATACATTTACGCCTCCGATGCAAGACCGTTATATAAAAACAAAAGGGCAAATGCTCGCGGAAGTCATAGTCGCGCTTGGCGGACGGGCCGCCGAAGCGATCGTAACAGGAGAGCTTTCAACCGGGGCGCACAATGACCTTGGCGTCGTGACGGAAGTCGTGCGCGACATGGTCATGAGATACGGAATGAGCGAAAAAATGGGGCAGATAATGTACGGAAGGCGGCATCATCACGTGTTCCTTGGCCGCGATCTGGGTGAGGAAAAAAATTATAGTGAAGAAACCGCAAAACTCATTGATCAGGAAATAAAAGCTATTGTTGATGATTGTTATAAGAAGGCAAAAGCCGAGCTTACACAGTATAAGGAGAAGCTGAAGCTTCTTAGCGA
Organism: uncultured Planctomycetia bacterium; assembly: GCA_964519195.1. Taxonomy (GTDB): domain Bacteria; phylum Omnitrophota; class Gorgyraeia; order JABMRN01; family RBG-13-46-9; genus CAZFLU01. Next base: position 1,780 of record CAZFLU010000135.1, read on the forward strand.
AAAGCTGTTAGAGAAAGAGGTCATGGACGATAAGGAAGTCAGGCAGCTTTTAGGCATAGAAGAGCCCGGGAACGCAAAAGATGACAAAAGAGACGCTCCAAAAAAATAACATGTTCGCGTGCGGGAATTTTAATATTGAGCTGGGCGGTAAAACGCGAATAATGGGCATTCTGAACATAACTCCCGATTCGTTCAGTGACGGCGGCAAATTTTTTGATAGGGAAAAAGCCCTGAAAAGGGCTCTCGAGATCGAACGCGAAGGCGCGGATATACTGGATATCGGCGGAGAGTCTACGAGGCCCGGGTCCATGCCCGTTTCAGCCGCTCTTGAAACGCGAAGGGTTCTGCCCGTTATCAAAGAGCTTTCGCGCGTAATAAAGATCCCGATATCTATAGATACGCATAAGCACGAAGTCGCGGATGCAGCCCTTTCTGTCGGCGCTTCTATGGTAAATGATATATCAGGCCTCAAGAACGACAGGGAAATGGCCAAAGTTGTCTCGATGACGAACGCGGGGCTCTGCTTGATGCACAAAAAAGGGGCTCCCATAGACATGCAGGAAGAGCCGTATTATTACGATGTTGTTTCAGAGGTGTCTGAGAGCCTAAAGGAATCGATTTTCTTAGCGGAGCAGGCCGGCATAAGGGAGGATCGCATTGTTATTGATCCGGGAATAGGTTTCGGAAAGACTACCGAGCACAATCTGGCGCTCCTGAACAGGCTCAAAGAGTTCACCAAACTCGGGAAACCCATAATGATAGGCGTTTCGAGAAAGTCATTTATCGGGAACATTACAGGAAGAAAAGTAACCGACCGCATTGCCGGAACGCTTGCGGCTACCTGCATGGCAATGCTTAACGGCGCCGCGCTTGTGCGCGCTCATGATGTAAGGCTTACGCGCGAGGCCGCGGATGTGATAGACGCGCTAAAGAGCGAGAAATATGCTTTATAATTATATTGAACCCGGAAAATTTCTGATAGAGATCGCGATGTTATGGTTCGTGTTTTATATGCTTTTACTTTTTATAAAAGGCACGCGCGCTCTTCAGGTGTTAAAAGGGATCGTCATGATCGTGATAGTCTTTCTTATAACCAAGGAACTGGGCCTCGAGACCATAAACTGGATACTGACAAAACTTTTCACGATATCGGTTATCGCTTTTCTTATCATATTCCATCCTGAACTCCGAAGAGGGCTCGCTAGAATTGGGCAGTTCGGAATGTTCTCAAGCCAGCAACAAACCCTTGACGAGATAGTTAAGGCCGCTCTCATACTTTCAAAGAAGAAAATAGGGGCCCTTATCGCTGTCGAACGCGAAATAGGGCTGAAGCCATATATCGAAAGCGGGATACGCCTTGACAGCCACGTTACAAGCGAGCTTATTAATACTGTTTTTACTCCCAACACGCCTCTTCATGACGGCGGCGTTATAATCCAGGGCAGCGTCATAGTGGCAGCGGGCTGCCTGTTCCCTCTTACTCAAAATCTTCATGTTTCAAGCGCTCTTGGCACGCGCCACCGCGCGGCAATGGGGCTCAGCGAGGAAACCGACGCTATAGTGGTTGTCGTGAGCGAGGAAACAGGGGATATATCAATTTCCATAAACGGAAGGCTGACAAGACATCTTGATGAAAAAGAACTGGGCAGAGCGATGAGCAATATCTTCAAAGCAAAAAAATCAAAAAGATCTATATTTGATTTCTGGAGCAAGATAGTCTCAAGGATGATAACCACGGAGACCACGAAATGAACCTTAAAAAATCTTTTCTTAACAACGCGTGGCTGAAGGTTCTGTCGCTTTT
>CAZFLU010000136.1:0-3511 GCA_964519195.1 uncultured Planctomycetia bacterium
CGATAGAGTCGCTGATAGGAGCAAAGCGCGCGATAAGCCGCGCGATGCCTAACATGGCGGCAATTGTTTCTAAAAGCGCGACCTGTCTTTGCCATAATAAAGCGGTCAAGACAAAAGCGCTTGTTCATAAGATATTTTCAGCGATAGGCGATATCATGGAGATAGATGAAAAGGACATGAACGCTGTTACCGCGGTGAGCGGCAGCGGGCCGGCATATTTCTTTTACCTGGCCGAAATATTACGGGACGCGGCTATAAAGCTTGGGATCAAAAAAGATCAAGCAATAAAACTCGCTAACGCGGCGCTTATAGGAAGCGGGGCTCTTCTTGAGGAGCTTGGCCTTGCGCCGGAGGTCTTGCGCGGACGCGTAACCTCAAAAAACGGGACCACGGAAGCGGCGTTACGTGTTTTGAGATCCACAGAATTCAGGGTTCTTGCAGTAAAAGCCGTGCAAGAGGCGGCAAAAAGAGCGAAAGAACTTTCAGAAGGAGCATAAAATGTATATTCTCGGTCAACTTTTAGCGAGCCTCGCGTATCTCTTTAACATGATCTTTAATGTTCTTTACTTTCTGCTTGTCATCCGTATCATTCTATCGTGGTTTGGCGTAAACCCGTATAATGAGATCGTTCAGATACTTTTTCGCGTAACAGAACCCATATTGATACCGTTCAGAAAGCTTCCCCTGCAGGTAGGGGCGTTCGATTTTTCCCCTATACTCGCATTCATGGCGCTTTGGTTTTTGCGCAGCTTTGTCGTAGGTGTTTTGAGCCATTACGCCATGGTTTTCATGAGGTAACATAAATATGATGCTGGAAGTCCGCGTGCAGCCAAGGTCCTCAAAAGAGGAGATCCTGAAACTGGAAAGGCAATCCTACAAAGTGTACATGCGTGAACCGGCGCTTGAGGGAAAGGCGAACGATAAACTTAGAGAAATGCTGGCAGGCCATTTCAATACAAGCAAAAGTCGCGTAAAAATAGTTCAGGGCGGGAAAAGCAGGAATAAAATAGTCGAGGTGATCTAACATGGCTAAAATAGGCATTATAGGCGGGAGCGGGCTTTATAAGATCGATGGCGTGAAAATAACGGAATCCGTTAAAATGGACACTCCGTTCGGACATCCCTCGGACGAGGTTATCCTAGGCGAGTTACACGGCAGGGAAATAGTTTTTTTGCCGAGGCACGGCAAAGCGCACACGACAAATCCTACAAAAGTGAATTATCGCGCGAATATATTCGCGCTGAAAGAATTAGGGGTCGAATGGCTAGTTTCGCTTTCGGCGTGCGGCTCGTTAAAAGAAAAGATAGCCCCTCTTGACTTTGTGATACCGCTTCAATTCGTGGACAGGACGAACCAGGCCAGAGATTATACTTTTTTTGACGAGGGCATAACCGCGCATATACCGTTTGCCCATCCTGTGTGCGTTAATCTTGCCAAAAAAGCGCATGAAGCAACCAAGAAAGCGGGGGTAGGGGTCCATTTCGGAGGCACTTATGTGAACATGGAAGGCCCGCAATTCTCAACGCTCGCGGAATCAAATCTTTACCGCTCCTGGGGCATGGATATTATAGGAATGACGAACATGACAGAAGCGCGCCTTGCGCGCGAAGCAGAAATGTGCTACGTGACAGTTGCCGCCGTGACCGATTATGACTGCTGGCGCGACGCTTCGGAAGACGTGAATATCGACATGGTGATAGATAACCTTAATAAAAATGTTAGTAACGCGAAGAAAGTATTAAAAGAAATAATTTTATCGATAGATGACTCCCGCGATTGCGCCTGCAGGGACGCGCTTAAATACGCGATAGTTACCCGATCCCGCGATATTGACAGAAAGATAAAAGAAAAACTTAAACCAATAATTGGAAAATACGTAAAATGAGCATTCTTGTAGTGGGTTCCGTCGCGTTCGATGATATTAAAACGCCTTTCGGGGAAAGAAAAAAGGTGCTGGGCGGGTCGGCAACATATTTTTCAGTAAGCGCAAGTTTTTTCAGTCCGGTTTCGCTTATAGCGGTCGTAGGAGAGGATTTTACCGAAAAGAACATGCGCGCTTTTCGCTCGAAGAATGTGGACACCAGGGGATTGACGAGGGAAAAGGGAAAGACATTTACCTGGAGCGGTGAGTACGGATGGGATTTTAACAATCCAAAAACACTTGCCACGCACCTTAATGTTTTCGCTACGTTCAGCCCGAACGTGCCGGAAGCTTATAAAAACAAAAAATATGTTTTTTTAGCTAACATCGATCCGGAGATACAAAAGAGGGTGCTTGAGCAAATAAGGCGGCCGAAATTCGTGGCATGCGATACCATGAATTACTGGATAGAGAATAAGCGAAAACATCTGCTCGGGTTGTTAAAGAAGATAGATATGTTCCTTCTTAATGAATCCGAAGCGAGAGAGCTTACAGAAGAACCCAATCTTCTGAAAGCCGCGCGCACCCTGCTTAAGTTTGGATGCCGGACAATTATCATAAAAAAGGGCGAGAACGGGGCGCTACTTTTTTCCGGGAAAAATATTTTTAGCGCTCCGGCGTTCCTTATGGAGAGCATATTTGACCCTACGGGCGCCGGAGACACTTTCGCGGGCGGCGTTATGGGGTATCTGGCAAAGGCGGGGAAGGTAAACAACATAACTTTAAGAAAGGCCCTTGTTTACGGGACCGTCATGGCAACTTTCGCGGTGGAAGATTTCGGCCTCGGAAGACTTTCGAAAATAACGAAAAAAGATATCACGGAAAGAATCAGGAAATTCAGAAAGCTTACATTTTTTTAAAATGATCACGCGATGCGGTTGATCTGTGTAATCTTTCAGAAATCTGTGTAATCAGATAAAACAAAACAAATGAATTATAAAGATACTTTAAATTTACCGAAGACAAGTTTCAGCATGAAAGCGGAGCTTATCTCAAAAGAGCCCGGCATCCTTAAGGAGTGGGAAAACGCGGGCCTTTACGAAAAGTTGCGGCAGAAAAGAAAAGGCGCTAAGAAGTTTATACTGCATGACGGGCCGCCTTACGCGAACGGCCGGATACACATGGGGCACGTGCTTAATAAGATATTAAAGGATATAGTTGTAAAGTTCTATACCATGAAAGGATACGATTCTCCTTTCGTGCCCGGCTGGGACTGTCACGGGCTCCCGGTAGAGCATCAGCTGTTCAAAGAGCTCAAGATATCAAAATACGATATTGATCAGGTTGATTTCCGGAAAAAAGCGAAAGAATACGCTCTTGGTTTCGTGGACATTCAGCGCGATGAATTTAAAAGGCTGGGCATTTTCGCGGGCTGGGACAGGCCGTATCTTACGCTTGACCCCAAATACGAATCGTCAGTTATAGGATCTTTCGCTGACATGGTAAAGAAAGGGTACATATACAAGGACCTGAAGCCCGTGAACTGGTGCACTTCATGCGAAACCGCGCTCGCGGAAGCGGAAGTTGAATACGAGGATCACGCTTCTCATTCGATCTACGTTAAGTTCAGAGTTACAGGTACCGGGCCG
>CAZFLU010000137.1:0-3488 GCA_964519195.1 uncultured Planctomycetia bacterium
TAACGTTCTTCCATGCCTTTTGCCGTGACAGCTTTTTTCCCGGTTCCATCGTTTCCAAAATTGCTGGCCTTATAGGAATTATGCATAAGCTCTTTCCATCGGGGCTTATTTTTTTCATGATAGAGTTCTGCCGCTATTTTTAGTTTCTCTAATATATCAAAAGGCGCGTTCGTGTAAAAATTTCGTAAATGCGGATCCAGTTTGCCCCTATACTCATGAGTATAGGAACCTATGAAAAATCCGCTTCCTCCTTCCTTATCAGGGTCGTAATCGGTCATCCATTCTATCGGCCCGGCGCCTTTTATCGCTATGTTAACACCGCCGTTCAGAGCTGTTCTCTGATCAGAAGTGCCGCAAGCTTCCTCAAGCGGCCTTGGCATGTTTATGCAGATATCGGCTCCTACCGCTTGCATCCGAAGGAGTTCGGTATCAGAATTCGGCACATAAACAACTCTCTCCTCCAGCTTCTCTTCTTTCATCCATTCCTTGAACCTTTTAACCCATTCTTCCTCATATTCCGGCCCACCAAGAACAAGCTGCATGCCGAGGCCTTTTATTTTTTCGGTTCCTTTGGGAAACAGCTTTTTTAATATGCCTTCCGCTATATCATTAACATTGATCCCTTCAGCCGGGCTAAAATTATACCTTCTATGCTGATCGGCCCCGGTCAGGTCAGGAATGGTCCTGTTCCAGTACGCTCGCAAGGCATCTTTTGTAAATACGGATTCGCTGCATATTAACGGCACTATGAATCGAAGTAATGGATACTGGCTCTTATATTCTACAAGCCTGCGGACAGCCCATGCTGTCGGCCTGTTAGGATCCAGTTTTACCCCTGTCCTTTTCTCGATCTCCGCGAACCCCTCTATTTTTGATCTTTGATGGATCTTCCATAATTCCTCTTTGAATTCTTCATCCGTCAATTCGTCTTTTATTTTTTCAAGTTTTTTCAGGGCCTCTGATTTCCACGAAGATCCCGAACCGTTGAGTACGGGTATTACTTTTTTATTAAATTCACCCGGGTATTCACTTTCGAAAAGTTCCTGGCTCGCTATCGCGTGCTCCTCGCTTACCGCGTTTATCACATCGGCAAGTTTGAAGGCCGCGCGGCAAAAATCAACAGTGTTTCCGTGTATAAACTGCGATTTGAATTTTTCGGCTACTTCCGGCTTTAAGCCTACTTTCATTCGCTCTACGTCCAAAAGCGGGTCCCTTTGCTGATCAAATCTTTCCAATCCGGATTGGACCAGGGTATGATTTGTGTAAACTACCGCGGTATTATCATAACGCCTGTTATTTCGCATTTGAGCCGCCGCAACTACGGTATGCGCCTCATTAAGATGAAGGATGTCAGGCTTCTTTTCCCGTTTTTCTTTTTCAAGTCTTTGGATAAGCTCAAAGGCGGCGTTACCGAATACAAGTTCCTGGGTAAATCTATGCGCCCTGTGGAGTTCTCCGTGAGTTTTTTCATCGGGATACAGCACGTCAAATATCTCCGACATTAAAATATAACTCCACGTGCCGCCTCTTTTTACCCGGTAAACTTCTACTTTTACCTCCGGATTTTTTTCTTCTTCTTCTATCCATGTATGCCCTACCTTGTCAAAGGCGCGGACCTTTAACGCTTTACTGCCTGCGAAAACAGGCTCTAAAATACCTCCTTGAATAAGTTTTTTATAATGAACCCGTACTTTTTTATTGCGCCGCCAAACATGTGAGTAACCGGGCTGTATGCCGTATCCATTCATGCCTATATCCGCTATACCCTCCAGCTTGTCTCCGAAATACGCGCCAAGCCCGCCCTTGGTGCAGGCGTGCTGCGCTAGATAACCTTCAAACTCCGGTATATTGCCTTCCATTGAAATAGAAACTACCGTTTTACCGGTAAGTTCCTTCGCGTTTTCCTCTATCCAGCTTTTTGCGAACTGCAAACGTTCTCTCTCTTTTTTCTTTACGGCTTTTCCGGATTGCGAAGGGTCACCGGCGGCAATATTTACATCTTCATTGGTTCCCGGACTATAGAAGATCCTATTCTCATCACCATTGTAAAGCGCGTAAAGCTCTTCAAGATGATCAAAAGAAAAATCCATATTAGCGTATCGCTCATAAAGGTAATCTATCGAGACAGGGACTTCGTTATATATCTTTTCGGCTATCTGGTGAGATGTGAGGCCCGCGTATTTTGTACCATCGAGATCCGGATCAGCTTCATAAGCGCGGGCTCTGATCCATTCGCGCATGCCGCGCGGGCTATGGACGCCCAGAAAATGTTTGAGGCTCTCCCACTTCGCGATTTTCCAAAATTCATGTTTTATTAAAGTTTCATCGGTGTAGAGCGCGCTATCAATGTAAAATACAGGCACTCCGTATTCCCGGCCAATCCCTATATGCGCGAACTGGCCGGTTTTTTTGAGCATTCCGGGGATCTCGATTATTTTAATATCGCCCAACAGGTCGGTTGTAAAAATTCTGGATCGAAGTTTTCGGTCCTTATAAATAGTAAATATCTCGGCGATATATTGATTAATTGCGTCATGGGATAATACAAGCTGGCGGGCCCGAAAGCGCTCTTTAAATTCGCTTTCGAGTGTGCGTAACTTTGGAGACAAAGCTCTTCCTTCTTTAACACTTACCTGACTGAACGCGTGATCAGTAGCTATAGTGTTAAAAAGAAAAAGAATGCTTAGCGCGATAGACAGTAGTTTTTTAATACCCATACATTGTTCATAATATAACATATATTATTATTGTAATTGTCACAGCAGTGTAAAAACAATTCTTACTTTTTTATTGACTAACATCGTGGCACAAAAAAATAGGGGCACATCCGGAAAGAAATGCCCCTAATACTGCCCTTATTTTATAATTTTTTCTCTTTAGCTGCCTGCCAGGTACCCCGCTCTTTTACAATGGGTATCTCCCATATTCCCGACATGCTGTCTTTGGTAATCTGGCCTTCGTATTTTAAAAGACCTTTTGTGTCTTTGGCGAGACCAAACTCTATTTTATCGCCGTTTATCGTGCCTTTTATGTCCCCTCCTTTTGTTAAGGGAGAGTTCATTATTTTGATTGTGCCGGCAAGAGCTGTGTTTTCCATAAGAAGAACGGCTTCAAACGCTCCTTGAGCGCCTGTTTTTTCGCTTACCCAGCTGCCCTTCCATATTTCGTCGCCGCTTAGCGCGACCGGTCGATCAAAATAGGAAAAATACAGGAACGCGAAAGCAAGCACAACGCACGCGAACAATATTACTATTTTTTTCATGTTTACTATTACCTATACGCTTCCCGGCGATGCATAACTTTGATCACTTCTAAGAATACCACCTCCGATCCCGGATCGGAGGTGGTTTAAATTGGCGCGCCCGGCAGGATTCGAACCTGCGACTTACTGGTTCGAAGCCAGTCACTCTATCCAGCTGAGCTACGGGCGCATAAACTTCTATGAATTTCTTCTGTGGCCTGTCTCGCCGAAGGCGGACGGGCGCGTG
>CAZFLU010000138.1:0-3469 GCA_964519195.1 uncultured Planctomycetia bacterium
AGCCCTTTTAGCGACCTCATGCTGTCAACGTAAACCCTGTAACCAAGATCCGTAGGCACGCGGCCCGCTGATGTGTGCGGCTGTTTCACGTACCCAAGCTCTTCCAGGTCGCTCATTACATTACGTATGGTGGCGCTGGATAGTCCCAGTCTCTCGGCAATGTGTTTTGAGCCCACAGGAAACGCGTTTTCAACATGTATCTTGACTATGGCTTCAAGGACTTTAGCTCTTCGTGTTTCTTTGTCGATTGTCATTTTATTCCTCAAATCAAATTAGCACTCTTATAACCAGAGTGCTAACTCGATATTTTAGCACAACTTTTTTGTGTGTCAAGAAAATTATGCGATTTCTTTTCTGATCTTTTCCCAGACCGCCGACGGAAGCTGCGCTTCCAGCGTGAGAAGATCTCCCTCATAATCTCTTTTTACCACATTTCCTCTTTCGTACACAAGGTTTATTAGTTTTGCCTGGTCCTGACGCAAAGTGAATCTGTAAGTTTTTATAACATTATTCAGGTAAAGGGTTATTGCGTCGATCAATGTTTCAAGATTACTGCCGTTAAGGGCTGATACGGCCACGCTTTCCGGAAAGTCACGCTGCTTTCCTCTTATATCTGCTTCTGTTATCTTATCGGTCTTATTTAAGACCGTTATTATTTTCTTGTCTTGGAGCCCAAGCTCCGCAAGCACTGAAAAGACCGCTTTTTCCATTTCCTTAGCTTTTGGGGAGCTTACGTCTATTACATGGATAAGCATGTCGGAATTGACAACTTCCTCCAGCGTTGCTTTAAAGGATTCTATGAGGTTGTGCGGAAGCCGGTCGAGAAACCCTACGGTATCCGCTAAAAGGACTTTTTGATTGTTCGGAAGGAGAAGGCTTCTTATGGTGGGGTCCAGCGTGCTGAAAAGCTTATCTTTAACGTAAACTTTGGAATTGGTAAGCGCGTTCAAAAGCGTTGACTTGCCTGAATTCGTATAGCCTATTATCGCGATATTAAGAATAGAGAACTTGGACCTCTGTTTGCGCCTGGTGGCCCTTTGAACATGCAATTTGTCAAGGTCGCCTTTTAATTTTGCTATGCGGTCCCGTATTTTCCTGCGGTCTGCTTCAAGTTTCTGTTCTCCGGGGCCCCTGGTCCCTATGCCTCCACCCGTCCGTGAAAGGAGTATGCCCTGACCCGAAAGTCTGGGCATAAGATAAATAAGCTGCGCGAGCTCAACCTGAAGCTTCCCTTCGCCTGAATGCGCGCGGCGGGCAAAGATATCAAGTATGAGCTGTGTTCTATCAACTACTTTAACGCCTATTATGTCTTCAAGATTTTTCTGTTGAGTGCCCGTAAGGTCATTATTGAATATGATAACTTTTATTCCTTCTTCGCGGCAGACCCCCTCGGCCTCTTCTGCCTTGCCCTTACCTATAAAAAGGTCTGGCGAAGGTTTGTCCCGTTTTACTATAAGGTTCTTTATGACCAGCGCTCCGCTTGAGGCCGCAAGTTCCGAAAGTTCGCCTGCCCGCTCTTCAGCGGTCCAGCTATCGTTCTTGTCTTTTAGATCAACTGTTATAAGAAGCGCTTTTTCCATATCTTTGGTTATAGCTTATCCGTTATGGTCTCTACGGCCCTTTTTTCGCTTAGCTTATCCATGTCAAGCCAAACAATACGTTTATCGGCGTTAAACCATGTAAATTGCCGTTTCGCGAATCTGCGCGTGTTCCTTTTTAAAAGCTCTTTCGCGTCTTGAAGGCTATAGTTCTCCTCGAGAAAACCCTTTATTTCTTTTATGCCCAGCGCTTGTCCGGCTGTCAGGCTAAGCCTGGATCCCGCAAGTTTTTCAACTTCTTTCACAATGCCCGAGCTGAACATTTTATCAACTCTTTTGTTTATAGCGTCATAAAGCCGGGCCCTCTCCGCTCTCAGGCCAAACATTAAAATATCATATTCGCCCTTGATGCCTTTTGTTTTTTCGCGCAGGTTTGTTTTTGTATTTTTTTCGGTTTCGCATATCTCAAGCGCTCTTATGACTTTTTTAACGTCATTGGGGTGTATTTTTTTAGCGGCTTCGGGGTCAACGCGCGAAAGTCGCTCATGCAGGAACGCCTTTCCTTTTTCTTCGTATATTTCCCGGAGTTTCTTCCTTAATTTTGCGTTTTTTCCTTTAGACGGGAACACTCCTTCGATCAGCGCTTTTATATAAAGCCCGCTTCCCCCCGCTATTATCGGGATCTTGCCTCTTTTAATGATATTCTTTATTGTTTTTTTGGCTTCTTTTGAAAAAATCGCCGCGCTATATTCTTCCGAAGGTTTTAACGCGCTGATGAAATAATGTTTTGCTTTTCGAAGCTGCGGAATGGAAGGTTTCTGGCTTGTAACATCCATGCCTTTATAAACCTGCATTGAATCAGCTGAAATGATCTCGCCGTTTATTCTTCTGGCAAGTTTTATCGCGAGGCTTGTCTTTCCTGCCGCGGTGGGACCGATAATAACTATGATTTTGTTTCGCAATTCTTTTTAAATTTATAGTTTAAAATTATTCTTACTCTTCAATAATCTTCGCGTGAAATCCGTCTCTTTTTAGTTTTCTGGCAAGGCGTTCGGCATAATTTTTATTTGAGAACTTACCGCCGCGCACCTTGTATAATATCTCGCCATCGCGTTTTGTCTTAAGTATATATGAATCGTACTTTTTTCTTGTAAGGTCGCGCACGAGCTTTTTAGCGTTCTTGAGGCTCTCGAAAGCTCCGATCTGCACTATATAACAACTTAGGCCCTCCCAGGAAGGAACATATACGTCCGCCCCGGCTTCAAAACTTGACTTGAAATTTCTTTCAACCTTGTTAAAGTACCAGTTTGCCCTCTCAAAATCGTTCTCGGCCTTATAAGAAAGGCCCATGTTATGATAAATACCGCTTAGCCTGTCGCTTCTGGGATACCTTGTAATCGCGTCTTCATAGGCTTTCACGGCATTTTTATAATTTTTTTCGTTAAAATACGCGTCTCCTATACCGACATACGCTTCTTCCCGGAAATCCTCTCCTTTCATCTCCAGTATCTCGTTAAAGAACCCCCTTGCCCTACGGTGATCCCCGAGTTTAATATAAGAGATGCCCGCGAGATAAAGAAGTTCTTTTTTGTTCTTTCTCGAAAGTCTTGAACCGGGAATATTTTTTTCAGCAACACTTACGAGGGACCTGTAATCCCCTTTAAGAAAAAGTATATTTGCCTCTTTCATAAGCCTGTCCCCGGAATATTCCCGCGGCCAGGCTGCCGCAATATTAAAAAAGAGAGCTGCTGTGATCGTCAAGATCGTTATTTTTTTCATTTTTTATTCTTTCGGGATATGGCCCTCTGCAGTTCAAGAAGTATCTGATGACGCTTTATTTTGACCTCTTCAGATACGCTATCTTCCATTTGAGCCGCTTCTGTTCGGCTTCTCGTAGAATACGTAGATAAATACGCTGAGTCGAACTTGAC
>CAZFLU010000139.1:0-3467 GCA_964519195.1 uncultured Planctomycetia bacterium
TTCACTGGGGCTTTCCGGACCCTTCAAAATTTGAGGGCACAAATGAAGAAAAACTGGCAAAGGTAAGAACTGTAAGAGATGATATAAATCGGAAAATACGAAAATGGCTGGAAGCTGAATAAAATATATGCAAAGTATCTTGTTGAAAAAAATAAAAGAAATCGCCTACCTATTCCTGAAGCTAGGCACAATCGGTTTCGGTGGCCCAGCAGCGCACATATCCATGATGCATGATGAAATAGTGAAGAAGCGTAAGTGGATGGACGAACAGCGCTTTCTCGATTTAATAGGCGCCACATATCTTATTCCGGGACCCAACTCTACCGAGATGGCCATTCACACGGGTTTTGTCCGTGCCGGATGGCTAGGTCTGATTACCGGCGGCATATGCTTTGTCCTTCCGGCAATGCTGATTGTTTTATCGCTCGCGTGGCTTTATATGCGCTTTGGCTCGACTCCCGAGGCAGATTGGATGTTTTATGGGATAAAGCCCGCCGTAATCGCTATTATCGCGAAGGCGCTTTGGAGCCTGGGCAAAAAAGCCGTTAAAGGTATCACCACTTTTATAGCCGGACTCGCGATTATAGTCCTATATTTCATGAACATAAATGAAATTGCCCTGCTTATAGGCGGAGGGCTTCTGATAATGCTGATAGAGAATGCCCGCAGGATGAATAAAAAGTCCTTGCCCATGCTTTCCTTATTTGCCGCGCCCGCTCTTCCTATGGCAGTAATCAAAATGTTCAGTCTGCCGTTACTATTTTTGATATTCCTCAAGATCGGGTCGGTTTTATATGGAAGCGGTTATGTGCTTTTGGCATACCTGCGCGCTGATTTTGTCGTAAGGCTTGGATGGCTAACGGATAAACAATTACTGGATGCCATAGCCATAGGGCAATTGACCCCCGGCCCGGTACTTACCACAGCTACATTTATAGGTTTTATTCTCGGCGGGATCAAAGGAGCGGCGCTCGCTACACTTGGGATATTTCTGCCGTCATTTGTCTTAGTGGCTGTTACGAATCCTCTCATACCCAAAATACGAAAGTCGCCCTGGGCAGGAAGCCTACTAGATGGGGTGAATGTCGCATCGCTCGGACTTATGGCAGGTGTGACATGGCAGTTAGGCCGCGCTTCTTTAATAGATCCCCTTACAATAATAATTTCAATAGCGTGCCTTTTATTGCTGATAAAATTCAAAATTAATTCTGTGTGGTTAGTTGCGGGCGGAGCATTGATAGGTTTGCTGAGGCTATGGTTATTTTAATTCCGGAAAGGATAAAGTAAAACAAATGAAAAAAGAAATTACACTTAATGTAGTTAATCTTAAGTAGACGTTAATCTTAAGTAGACGCTCTATGCAACTAATTGCTATATAAGAGATTTTGAATAAAATATTGACAGTAATGATGTCAAGCGGGCACCTCTGGCAAGGAAGATTTAAATCTCAACCAATCCAGAAGGAATTATATCTTTTATCCCGCGGCCGTTATATCGAAGAAAAAGGATTATATCTTCCAAGAAGAAGGGGAAGAGCAAGAAAAGAATTAATTCACAACTAAACTATTTATAAAGAGTTACATAGAGCGTCTACTTAAATTAAATACTACTTAAATAGTTAGATTGCTTCGTCCGCCTGCGGCGGACTCGCAATGACAAAAGAAGAAAGCGCCCAATTATCTTGACACTACTCACTTCTAAAATGTGCTTGACATAATACCTGCCATTGTGCTACTCTTCTCAAAAAAGTAATACGAAGGTGAAACGTGACAGAAATTTTTAGATTTGGAATTTCTTTACCAAAAGAGTTATTGGATAAATTCGACAACCTTATAAGGGAAAAGAAATATACTAATCGTTCTAAGGCCTTTGCCGATCTAATAAGGCAGGAGCTTATTAAAAGGGAATGGCGGGAAGGCAGAGAAATAGCGGGAGCCATAATACTTATTTACGACCACCACAGAAGAGAATTGCTCAATAAAATAACGGACATACAGCATGACTTCCAAAAATCCATAATTTCCGCGCAACATATCCACTTGGATCACAATAACTGCCTGGAGATAGTTGCTATTAAAGGAAACCCGAAAGAGGCCGAAAGGCTAGCGGATAGCTTGAAATCAATTAAAGGGGTAAAGCACGCGACATTAAGCATGTCAAGTACCGGTAGAAATCTTGGATAAACGGTATATTTTTTTGTTCATGAGTAGCACGATTATAAAAAACGTAATAACACGAATACTGTTCAAAGTGCTACTGTAAGCATAAACCCTGTTAGAAAAGGTTTTCTAACAGGGTAAATGGCGACCCCGTCAGTCTACCTTTGAAATAGCGGCGGGGCGCCTGTCCGCCGTAGCTAAACGCGAAAGCAATTTAGCGTAGGTGGGCTGGTGCTAGAAGGACATATGGATATCCCTAAGCCCATGGAAATTATACCACATCTATGAGCGTGGGGGAAACAGGAAAAAGGAGATAAAAGATGTGGTTTAGACGAATGTTAGTTTTGATGGTTACGATTTCATTTTTTGTTTTTACGCAAAATAGCTTTGCCGAGGACAAAGATACCGGGAAAGAAGATTACATCAATTTGGGACAAGTGGTTGTTTCAGCGACTCGGACTGAAATTTCCGGTTTTGATGTGCCCCAGGACGTTACCGTAATTACCGGCGATGAGATTATGGCATCTTCCTTTGAGCGCGTGGAAGACATAGTCCGCAGCGCGCCGGGAGTTTATAACTTCAGGCATTACGGTCTTCAAACGAACGGAATCGTAAGCCCTATTATAATGCGGGGGGCCGGCAAGAACAGGGTTCTGATACTCGTGGACGGAGTGCCTCAAAACGATAATTTCAATAACGCTATATCATGGGTAGCCTGGGGGCACATACCTAAGGACGTTATTGAAAGAATTGAGATTGTGCGGGGCCCCGGATCCGCCCTCTATGGCTCCGAAGCCATGGGAGGAGTGATTCATATTATTACCAAAAAACCGGTTGCCGGAAGCGAGGTCGCTGTTCAAACCGACGGGGGGACTGCCGCGACATATGACGTATACGGTTTTTTGAATCATAAAGCAAAAGATCTCGGTTTTATTGCGGGCGGCGGCTACGAAAGAAGCAATGGTTTTTACATGACAAGGGACCCCCAGAGTTATAATATTAAACGTTACCGTGAAGTCGGTAAGATTTTTGGCAAAGTTAGGTATGATATCGATTCTCGGTCAGATATCGATTTTTCAACGTTATATTACAGCCATGATATGAATAAAGGAAGAAAGTTTTTTTACGACTACCTTAAACTCTGTCAAAATACGCTGACCTATACGCGTAGGACCGATAAGTTGGGAGTAAAAGGAATCCTGTATTTAAATTTTGCGGATAAGACGGCATATCAGGATTCAGCAAGCGATGATTACACATCGCTTGACCGCAAAGAAAAAATGCCCTGGATCAATACCTGGGGAGGAG
>CAZFLU010000140.1:0-3418 GCA_964519195.1 uncultured Planctomycetia bacterium
TTTCTAAAATTGGGCAGATGTAATAGATATTTCCGGGATGCGATCAATTCCCTGCAGAAAGAAGATATAAAAAAGATACTTGACCTGGGGTGCGGTGAAGGTAAACGGGCTTACCATCTGAATGGTCTCACGGGAAGCCTGAAAGTAGGCCTGGATATAGATATTGATTACTTAAAAAAAGCCGCGAAAAACTATTCTCCCGTGCGCGCCACAGGCACCAATCTTCCGTTCCGCGACGCGTCTTTCGATTTAATAATGGAATTTCACACGCTTCACCATATACCAAATTTTATGATGGCCATACACGAAGCAAGAAGATGCCTACGGAAACACGGTTATTTTCTAATGGTCGAAGCGGTTAATAATAATCCAGTATTCCATTTCATAAGGGACATACATCCTATTACTAAGAAAATGCCTATCGAGAGTAATTTCACGTTCAATAGGCTTGCCAAAAATATAAACGAAGCGGGCTTCGAGATCATAACTACGCGGCGTTTTGGGTTTTTATTTGAATTTACTATAGGCGGGATTCCGTACATGCCTTTCTGGGCAAAAAATATCACAAGCAGACTTGACGCAGGCCTTGAGAATATATTCGGCACGGAATATTGCGCTTCCTGCGTTATTCTTGCACGTAAAAAATGACAGAAGCAAAAACACTTATAATAATACCGGCGCACAATGAAGAAAGATCGATAGCGCCCCTTATCAAAGCCATCGAATCTTTTGTGCCGGAAAGCGATATCCTTGTCATAAATGACGCATCCACTGACAGAACTTCAGAAGCTGCCCGCAGTGTTAATACGGAACTTTCGGTTACTGTCATAGACGTGCCTGTCAATCTAGGCATAGGCGGCGCCATGCAAACAGGATTTAAATACGCGAAAGAAAATGGATATAACACGGCAGTTCAGATCGATGGCGACGGCCAGCATCCTCCTAAATTCATAAAAGAGCTCCTGACAGGGATCTTATCCGGCAAGGCTGACATGACCATTGGTTCGCGTTTCATTATGGAAAAAGGCTTTAAAGGCGCTTTTTTAAGGCGAATGGGCATAAAATATTTCGCGTTTTTAATACGTTTTTTCACCGGTTTTAGCATACAGGACGCGACAAGCGGCTTCCGCGCTTTCAGCAGGAAAGCTATACATATTTTTTCAGAGTATTATCCGCACGATTATCCCGAAGTAGAGTCTTTCATTGTTCTTCATAAGGTCGGTCTTAGAGTAATAGAAAAGGCTGTTACAATGAAAAGGCGCAAGCACGGTTCATCCACTATAAACTGGGCAGACAGCATATATTATATGGTCCGCGTAACGTTGGGTATAATTATAAGCACTTTAAGGAGCTATGGAGGCTTAAAGGAGGTCTAATGTTCAAAACGCAGATTTTCATAATAGCAGCGAGTATAATTTTATTTTTGATAACGCTTGAACTTATACGGAAAAAAAAGTTAAAAGAGGAATATTCGATAATATGGATAATAGCGGAACTCGCGCTTCTTATATTCGGGCTTTTTCCTAAGATCCTCAATGTGATATCGGGTGTTTTTGGCGTATATTATCTTACCTGTATTTTTTTGATGGCATTTCTTTTTCTTCTGGTGGTTCTATTTAATTTTTCTATAATTCTGACAAAACTCTCTGAATCCAACAAAAAGCTTATCCAGGAAGTCGCTTTGCTTAAGGAAAGAAATAGGGATGAAAAGAACAAGTAATAGTCTGTATGCATATTTTTGGTTTCTTGCCATAACGCTTTTTTTGGTGTTCCCATCCACATTTGGAGTTGCCTTTATTTTTATACTTACTCTGATAACCGCATACGCATGGTCAAAGAAGTTTGATAAAGCGTTCAAGGCGATATTCGCGGTATTTCTTATAAGCTATATACTCAGGATATGCGTTTCTTTTTTTCTATACCAAGCGTCATTTAGCCGTGGACTTGAAGGATTTTTCTACGGCGGGGATGATTACGCTTACGGAGTTACGGCCCTTACTCTTTCTGATAGCTGGAGAGCGGGCGTGTTCCCTAGTTTCATGGAGATAAAATATCATATAAGCCCCTCCGGCACGATGGGATTTTATCAGTATTATCTTACCGTGCTTACGGTGGCGTTTAGAAGCAATGTTTTTATACCTCTCATGCTAAATGTCTCCCTTAGCTCTCTCAGCATAATAGCTTTATACAGGCTCGGCAAAATGATCTTCCCCGCAGGTAATGGTCATAATAAACTACCGATTATAGCTTGCAGCTTGTTTGCATTCTGGCCATCTATCGTTTTTTGGTCGTCGCTTAATCTGAAAGAACCCATGACGATCTTTGTTATTCTGCTCACCGCGATCAATATAATAAAGCTTCTTTATGAAAAGCGCGAAATGGGCCTTTATATAAAAAGAACGGTAAATGTTGTATTTCTTCTCTTTCTTATATATCTTTTGACCCGTAATACATTTTTCTTTGTCATGGCGTCCGCTGGATTAACTGTTACGATAGCTGTTCTAAGAAATTTCATAAGAAACAGGAAAACAGCCCTTATGATATCTGTTTTTATTTTACTTATATCCATAGTAGTTGCTTTTATACTGTCCAAAGAAGAGGCGCGAACTAAAATAAGTACTTTATTTTCCGAACTGACAGCCGGCATGATATCGGTTAATCCGAACGAGATGGTGAACCGTATAGATGCGCAAAGGGACCTGAGAGCTTTCGGAAAAAGCGTGATCTTTCCTGATCTAAGATTGTATACAGTGAAAGACGTTTTAGCTTTCTTGCCTGCCGGGATTGCAGTAGCCCTGTTCTATCCGCTTCCGTGGCAAACATCTTCTTTTGTGAGCTTCGCGGCCATACCGGAAATGATTATATGGTATGCGTTTGTACCGTTCTTGCTAAGGGGTATTTTGTTTGCGTTCGAGGCATACCGTGGTCGCCATTTTTTTATTTTGATATTTACAATTTTGTATTTTACCGGACTGGGCCTGCTTGAATCAAACTCCGGAACGCTTTTTAGGCACAGGGTGGTAGCGCTTCCGTTCTCATTTCTTTTAATATCTGCCGGCCTGCAAAAGGAAAATATATTTAAAAGGGCGCAGTGAACATACTTTATATTACATACGATGGCGTACTTGAACCTGTGGGAAACTCTCAGATATTATCCTATCTTAAGAAGCTGGGCTCAATGGGCGCCAAAATATTTCTTGTTTCCTACGAGAAACCGGATCTAATGAAAAAGCAGGTCTTACAGGACCGGTCGAATAAGCTCATGTCTTGCGGGATAATATGGATACCGCTGCGCTACCACAAGAAGTTGCGCGCCGTAGCTACTTTTTTTGACGTAGTTTTCGGTATCCTTATATCCATAAAACTTATTTCACGAAATAAAATAGTGATTTTACACGCCAGAAGTTATATACCGGCC
>CAZFLU010000141.1:0-3411 GCA_964519195.1 uncultured Planctomycetia bacterium
AATCATTCTCTGATATCAGCATCCTTTTAACTGTTCCGGCGGCTTCTTTTGCCTCTATATCTTTTCTTCTTAGCTCGCTGGCTATGATTTCTGCGCTTCCGCCCAACAAGGCTTCGCGCATTTCATAAATCCTGTGTATGTTATTGACGATTGCATCGTCTTTTTCGATTATATCCTCTATCCTCGGTATGAGGCTGTCTAGGTTTCCTGCGGCCGAACCATTATAAACAAAACGTGCGCCCGCCCTGAGGTGTTCTTCTGCCGCCTGGCGTTGTATGAGTTTTGCTATTCTTAGGATCTTTTCTATGCGCGCGTGTTTGGCAGTAAGCTGAGATTCCGTAATTCTACCGGACGCCATTTCTCTTACTATATCAAAGGCTTGTTCGAACAACCGCCACATTCTCTTTTGGAGGGTATCTATTCTTCTTGCTATTTCGTCTAGTTCATCTTCCGGAGTATATGCTGCACTCGCCGGCAGGATGGGCATCTTCTTTGAGCGGGCGTTGTAAGCGGCATAGTATTTATTGGCGCGGTAATGTATAAAAGAGTTTATTCCTGTGGCGACAAGCACAAGCGCGATGGCCGGCAGGACAGCTACAGTAGCCGTCACCAAGTATAATGGAAGCGTCAAAAAGGATATGAGTATGACCGCTAAGGGAGCTTTGAACGCGCCCCGCAGGACGGTTTTAAACGAAGCTTCGGGATATAGCCTGTGATATTTAATGGCGTTACCTATATGGGCCAGCAGGAAGGCTATATTCATTATAACGAACGCCACCATCCCTACCCATATGCCGCCGTGCATAGCTATTGCCATGCCCCCATACAGAGTTGACTTTGCCAGTTCTTCATACCACCAGGCGTGCTTTACGTATTTGGGTCCTCGGATGGAGGCCGGTGCGGGGCCGTTATCTCCATCGGAACTGGTTTCTTGTATCAAAAAGTTTATATTTTTTAATCTTGTTTGCAGAATTTCTATTTCTTCATTTGTTCCGCCGGGGCTATCCCATCTCCCATCCTGTAACATTTCAAGCCGGTCTTCTATGTCATAGCTGGATATCTGTAGCAGCAAATTATTATATTCCGTTACAATCCCTGAAAACGGTTTTCGCTCGCCGATTCCGTCAACAATTTCAATCGGTTCTGTGGCTCTGGATGTACTTGCTGCTTCGTTGTCCATAGAGGCATGTAAGCGGCCATCATACAACTCAAATGAAACATCCGGACATGCTCTTAATGTCAAAAGGAGCAAATTTTTTCTTTTTTTCATTTCCATATAGGGTTTTCGCTTTTGTAAGGCGTGTAACCATTGTGAATAAAACATATATAAGTCTCTTATTTCTTCTATTTCTTCGTATGTATGCGAGCTGTGCTCGAGTTCTGAGCTAAGGCTGGCGGTTATCCTAAGCAATGCATCGTAAAGCTGTTGATACTGAGTATCGGGGTCATGCAGGATTAGGAGGTTGGGGATACTGAAATTGTTTAAGTTAAACTTTAAATCCAGGTTTTTGTAATCTATTAATTTGGCAACGGGAAAAGAGTAAATGTCTTTTAAATACGCATAGTTATTTTCTTCGGATAATGTCTTGTGTTTCGCGGATTCTATTAAACTAAGCGCTTCATTTCTTGCGCTCTCATCCAGGTATGGAAGTAAGCGCTCCAGGCGCCGATATATATGTTGGACAAATCGTATAAAATCACTTAGCTCATTAATAAATTCTATTCTATCCTTGGTTAAACTGCCTATCCCGGAAGGCTTTTTAAATTCCTGTTCATATCTCGCCATGAGCCCTTCCAGTTCGGGTAAGCGTTCTCTCAAAAGCACAACGAGATTTTCCGCCGTGCGCCGTGTTTTCTGTATTTCTTGCAAAATGGACTCGGTATCTCCAAGCACGCGGTCTTGAATTTCAAAACATTCCAGCCAATCATCGGAAATCGCTTTGTCAATAACCCTGATATCCGCCAAATACGCTTCCTCCTGTTCTTCAGGAAGGTCGCTACGGCCGGCTAGCGAGATTGTCAATGCGTGAATAATAGCGCATTGGCGTTGTAGCGCATTTGCTTCACGGATGTTATCACTGAATTTTCCGATAGCGGCATGAATATCGTGTTCAAGCACGCTATCAGATGTCGTCGGTATCCTCTTTCTGGCAAGTTCTTTTTCAAATGATTGTACTTTTTTTAATAATGCCTGCATCCTGCTTTGATATACTCTTATTTGTTGTAAATTCTCATGCAGCTCCTTTGTGACCATGGATCGGCTTGCTGCATTATCAGCTGGCGTTGCAACAGGTTTTTTATGAAGCAAAGTGTTTTTACCGTATAATACGACTGATATAATTCCAAAAGAAACAATTCCTGCCAGAAATGCCACTGCGCCGTTTCCTGATAAAAATCCTACGATAGCAACGATCATCGCCCCGGAAACAATTGATTTCCAGAACAATGGTCCGGTAGTATTAAGGGTCACGCCTTCGCCTTCCGTCCCGGTAGCGGGCGCCTGCGGCGCGGCGGGCGTTGCGGGTGTTTCTGGCCATGCAACAACGGCCCTTTGGCCGTTAGTAAGCCCTTCCGGTTTCCATGATAAACTCATTTTCCAAATATGCTCTACCGCTAAATGCCACCCGGATAATTGTGACATCATTGACGGTTTTTCGCTCTGCACTGAGGCATCATAAACGCATATACTGTTATTGCCGTAATCAAAATGCAGGAAGATCGGGGCGGTTAGATCTCCTTTATTGCCATGATCAATGGCGTTCTTCAAAAGCTCGACTACTACAAATCTGACACTCTTAATCTGCCGCCCAATATTTCCTTTATCTTTAAACGCGTCGTAAGAGGCCAAAGCATCCGCATCTTCCGCGGTAATATACGCCTTCAGCATATCTATTCTGGAACTCAATAACATGGCGATTCCCGTGAACATATCAATAACAGCTTGTTGCCTGACCGATTCTTCAATATCATTGATCCCTGACATGTCAAACTCTACTGGCTTGCCATCTCTTACCGCATTGACCAAGATGTTCGCGTTCACTTGATCTCGCTTTTTTAAAATTGAATCGCGCAGCTGCGTATAATCATTTGGATTGGCCAATGGATAAGTAGGAATAGTGTCAAAAAGAGAAACAATAGATATCCTTTCCGATTTCTTTCCGGTTATTCCCTCTACTTCATCCCGTAAGGTTTTGGGCGAACGTGCGCTGAAATATCTATATAGCCCCAGGAAAGTTACTCCCGCTATGGCGGTCAAAGCAATTGACATTGTATTCGCGCTTGGACTTAAAATAATAAATAGTGTAAAAATTACCTGAATAATTCTGGACTCAAAAGGCGCGAATGATGTGCTTATGTTTTTTGACGGTTTATGCACATTTATATAAGTATGAATAAAAGCCACCGCAGCTC
>CAZFLU010000142.1:0-3377 GCA_964519195.1 uncultured Planctomycetia bacterium
CCTTAAAAGAAGCGAATGCGGACCTTGCGCTCGCGTTCACGAGACTCCATAAATGGAAGCCCGCTGTTACCATTATCGGACAGTCGGAATTCAAGGACAGTAAGACGGCCGCAATAGTAGCCGAACTTGTGCCCGCTCTGCTATCGCAGGATATACCCGTACGTTCAGGCACGACAAATCATTACCTTAAGGAAGCGCTGGAAGAGGCAGCCGGCGAGCGAAAAGGCGAATTGCAGGCCGTGCTTGCCGTACCGGAAGGAACTTACGTGCGGCCGGACAATAACCGGGTCGTGACAAACCATATTTCCAATCATCATGTTCTTCTTACGGAGAACAGCCGCGCTTTCATTTTTGTGCCGGGGAGAGTAAAAACCCTGAGCCGCCTTTTCGATATCATGGCGGTAATGCAGACAGGAAAAGTCGCCAAGAGGCCCATCATACTTGTCGGTAAGGACTTCTGGCAGCCTATCAAGGATACTCTCGTGAAAGCGATGCTTTCCTATCCCTCGCATGAGCTCATAAAGCCGGAAGACGCGGATATTCTTAGGATAGTCGACAGCTCTGAAGAGGCGCTGGAAATGCTGGAAAATACAAGCGGGCAATTTACACAGGGCATTGCCGTTACTGCGCTTCCACGGCCAAATACCCTTACTAGGAACCTGCGTTCCCTCTCACCCTCCTTCTGGCTAAAAATACCAGTAATAGGCAGCGCTATCGCTTATGCCATGGCATGGATGCATGAGTATATTCACTGGCTAGCCGACAGAAAAAGAGGAACAATCAGCATAAAGAAAACAGAAGAAGGCATATCAGCCCAATATAATTCAGCCTCCTTAAGCGGCTTTAAGCATCCCGGGTTCGTGGCATTGGCCCCCATAGTGAGCATGATAGCTATGCCCGCATTAGCCTCAATAGCGCTTATCGCATCCATATTCATAGGCCTTGACCCAAGGATAGCCGTTCCGCCCATATTGTTTCTATCCCTTCCTATTATAGACGGCGTGATAAACCTTAAATCAAAAGACAGGGATTCGGATATCGTAGCCTACAGGCGCGCCAAAAAAGCCCGCCTTGAGGGCAGGCGCGAAATAATAACAAGCCTAAGGTCCGTGTCGGGTGTGGAGTCGGGTTCTGAAAAATCTGAAATCAACAAGAGGCCCAGTTCATGGCTTTTAACCCTCTCACTGGCCGTACTTTCAGCGATTTTGCCAGGATGCGCCGGCAGGGCGCTGACATTCCAACTTGAAAGGTCGCCCGCTCCTGCCGTTGCGACCCGACCAGGCACTACTCAACCTGAAATATCTGAGCCGATATCAGACGAAGAACTTCTGGCCCTGGAAGAAAAGCTGGCAAAGTCATATTATGAAGGCAGGATCGAAGCTGTAGAAGCGATGGGAAAAGGCCGCAATCCAAAGGCGTTGCCCATCCTTGTACGCGTTCTTAGGGGCAATGACCATATGGTGCGCGCAAAGGCCGCGGAAGCCATAGGAATGCTTCCGGGAGACAAGTACGATGCTGTCATGCCGCTTATCAGACTGCTCAAAGGACCTGACTGGGCAGAAAGGATGAAGGCCCTGGATGCCCTGGGCAAGATAGGCGATTTAAGAGCTGTTGAGCCGGCGCTGGGATTAGTCGATGATAAAGACTCTTGGGTCCGTTCGAGCCTGGCACGCGCCTTGGGCAACCTGGGCGACCCACGAGGTAAAGGGGCTCTTATAACATTATTAGCCGACGATGACGAATGGGTAGTGATAGAGGCTGCGCGTTCACTGGCAAAACCGGGTGACATGAGTACCATCCCAATACTGATAGGAAGGGACGCGCGCATCCAGAAAGACAGCAGTTTTACCAAGGAATCTAAAAAAAGAATTCACTCGGAGATAATGGAAGCGATAGAGGCTATTAGAATGCGCGCTTCTAGCCCACCGTCGGGGCAGAAAGCCTGCTTTTATGGATGGCTGACGTTTACGGGTGTAATGACGGTTGCGGCGTGGCTTTTGACAAGCTCGCCGGCATGGATTTTTGTTCAGTCGGTTATATACCTGGCAATGGGGCTATGGGTAACCGGCGATATCTATAAAAGCGGTTTTAAAATAGCCGCCCTTACAAAAAAAGGAAGGACGAAATACCTGCCCGGTTATGAAGCGCTCGGAAAGATCTCGAGTGTCCTTGTCGAGGCGGAAGAAATGTGGCACAGGTTCACTACACGGTTCTTCAAGGATAGAAACCCTCTTAATAAAAGGGTCAACAGGCGTAATTTTGCGGTTGCCCTTCCGCTCAAGTTCCTCGACGAGATGCTGGCAAAACTGTTTATTCCGTACGCGCTGTCAATACAAAGCCTCATGCGCATGGGCAAAACTAAAATGAAAGAAAGCGCTGCGCCCATGCATATTACCAAAGCGTCATCGGCCCGCAAAAGCCCAAGATCCCCAAAAGAAAGAATAAGTGAGAGAAGAGAGTCGCTGATAAGCCATATAATGCAAAGGGGGATAATCTTCACGCCGTTAAGCAGGGACGAAGCCGCGGACTATATCCGGGAATTCAGAGAATTCCTCGCCGGACAAAATTTAGCAATAACGGACGGGTTCGGACAGTACCAAATGGACGAAACCCTGCTGGATACCGAAGGTGCGGTCCGCTCGGAAGACTCGCGCGGGATCGGTTGGGTATGCTTTGCCGACAAGACCTCAATGGGCGGATTTTTCTATCTTCTTACCAAAAACGGCAGGGCCATAGGGCACGGGCGTTTCGTGCAGGCGCGGGGCGCGGAAAGCATGATCGACTTGATGTACTATATAATGCCCGAGGAAAGGACGAATGTCGGGCCGGTTTCGTTACGCCTCATTCTTTCGAATATTTACAGCAGGCTCAACGGCCGGGTCAGTGTTTTTCGCATACCCGCCATGAAAAGATATAAACCAAAGGACGGCAGTGTAGAGGCAGGTGGCCGGTACGAGGACATAATGAATTCGAACACACCGCGTTTCTTCATACTGAACGGGTTTGAAGCAAGGCCCGGAAGTCCTTCTGCCGAAAAGCGCGTGAATGAAGCCATGGATATGATAGTTCATAAAATCCCGCCCTTACAGTATGCCTACGAAACTATAGCCGGAGAAAACCTATTTTTATTCCTGCCGGAAAATAACCCGATCTCCCCCAAGAATGATCATGCGCCTCTGTCCAGGCCAGGCGTTACAGACCCTTCCGCTCCCCATATCGACTACATGCGGCCGGAGGTGCCGGGGAGGGCTGACACCACCTCCGATCCCGGATCGGGGGCGGTTGGCATATCTGATATCCTAACGCATCAGAAAGCCGAAGTCAGAAATCTTATGAAGAAATTTAGCGGATATGAAGGCATTGTGTATTATCCTTTT
>CAZFLU010000143.1:0-3375 GCA_964519195.1 uncultured Planctomycetia bacterium
CTGTTCCCGTCTACTATTATTTCGGAATTATCCTTGGCTTTAGAAGTTATGGTCTCAAGCCCCACAACCGCGGGTATCTCAAGGGATTTGGCCATGATGGCGGTGTGCGAAGTGCGTCCGCCTATATCTGTAGTAAAAGCGACAACGTGCCCCCTGTGAAGGCTGGCAGTGTCAGATGGCGAAAGGTCGTAAGCCACGACAACGGTGTCTTTTTTTACTTTGGAAAGGGGTTTTGTTTCGGTGCCGAGCATGTTTTTCAGTATGCGCTTGGCAACGTCATTTATATCGCTAACCCTCTCCCTTAGATATTCATCATCGCTTTTTGAAAGCACTCTTGTATATTTTTTTATCACTTCCCAGAAAACATATTCAACGCTTATTTTTTCTTTCTTCAGGTTAGCTATGACCTCGCTTATAAGCACCTCGTCTTCAAGGACCATGAGATGCGCTCCGAATATCCTGGCTTTTTCAACGCCCATTTCATTTGATATTTTCTTGTGTATGTCCAGTATTTCAGTCCTTGTTTTCATGAGCGCTTCTTTAAATCTGGATATCTCTTTTTCTATGGATATATCGGACAGTTTTTTGCGCGGTATGGCCACTTCTTCATCATACAGAGGATATACTGTTCCTATTGTTATTCCGGGGGCGGCGGGAATGCCCTGCAGGATGATCTCGTTCTTATTTTCAAGTTTTGTTTTCTTATTTTTTTTCATACGGCTCCTCGAGCGTCTCGCTTAACAAGAGCTTCTCCAGTTCAAGAACGGCCTCTTTGGCATCCTCGCCCTGGGCTATTATGGTGATCCTGCTCCCCTTTTCCGCTGCAAGCATCATTATTCCCATTATTGATTTCCCGTTTACCTTCTGCTTTCCCTTTTTTACCTTGATATCAGAATCATACTTGTTCGCTATTTGCACAAAAAGAGAAGCGGGCCTCGCGTGCAGGCCGGATCTATTTTTTATCACAATTTCTTTTTCGATCGTCATTTTGATATCTTTAAATTTGTTTCTTCTGAAAAGGTTTCATTACTTTTTAAGTTGATCTTTCGGTAAAATAAGAACGCTATCTCCTGGAAATTTTTAACAAGTCCGCCTTCGGATTCGTTAACAGTGTAAACAGGATAGGATTTCAGGTTAATATCTTTTTTAAAACTATGGTTTATCCTCATCCCGTTATACCTGTCAACAAGGGCTATTTCTTTTAAACCGCGTATTTCTTTTGCCTTCATGAAACCGGCGTCTTCGATGGACCAGTTAAATTCTATGGCAAAAGTTATGGCCGCCGCGCCTAAAGAGAGGTTGCGCGCATTTATTTTTATAAGAATACCGGAATTTTTTTCTAAAATAACGCATTTTTCCAGAGAAAACTTTTTCAGTTCATTTTTTATCCTGACGTCTCCGTCATGTTTCAGTTTTACCGTGATCTTTTCATCTCCCTCTTCTATTTCATTTCCGCGTAAAGGTAAAAGCGACCCGTTTATATAACATAGGAGCGAGTGCCTTTCATTTTTATCATATTCCAGATATTTCTTAACGCCTCTTTCTTTTATCCCGAGAACGCTATATAGGTTTATGTTCTCATTTTTCTCAAGCAGCTTTTCAAGGCCCTTTGCGTTTATCGCGCCTCTTTCGCGGATCACTCTGTGATACGGCTCTTCCCGCCGCGTCATGGTATTGCAGGCGTTGTAAAGAAGCCCCTTATGATCTATTTCAAACAGCGAGCCGTATTTTTCAATATCAAAAAATACCCTTAAAATATCGTTCTCCGCTTTTATGACATTCTGCGAAGTTCTACCGTCAGAAAGCTTCAAGCGTTCAGCCTCCGGCGCGCCGGAGGGTTTAGAAAGAATATTTTCCCCTTTTATTATGTGGCTATAAACGCCTTTTCTAAGATAATCAATATAGATCCCTCCGAAAACGCCGTGCCAATATGCACAGTTCGATTGAGCCTTATAAAGCTCCATTCTCACAGCATCGAGACTTGCGTTTTTATCCTTATTTTTTTCGCGTTCGTTCAGCGATCTGCTTAAATAAAGCATGCGTTTTCGCATCATGTCAGATTCGGAATATTTTTCAAAAAAGTTATTAAAATTCCCTCCGCTCCACTGCATCATTTCGTCATAGCTTGAATCCGGAACATCTATCTCGCCCAGGGCGGGCGATCCATCCAGAGCCTCCCCGAATGTAACGCTTTCTAAAGACCCTTCCTCTTCGATCATGGAAAAGAACTTATCCAGCCAGCCTTTTTTATAAACCCATTCATGCGTATGCGGCCATAATCCGAATTTTTCCCCGTCATCCGCGAACACGAAGACCTTCTTTCCCTC
Source organism: uncultured Planctomycetia bacterium (assembly GCA_964519195.1). Classification (GTDB taxonomy): domain Bacteria; phylum Omnitrophota; class Gorgyraeia; order JABMRN01; family RBG-13-46-9; genus CAZFLU01. The sequence goes on from CAZFLU010000143.1 coordinate 2,328, forward strand.
TTCGCTTAAGTTTTTCATGAAATTTATAGCCGCTTCAGGTTTATTAAAAGGCATTGAATAGCGAAGCTTTTTGATCGACGCGAAAGCGGAAAGGTTATCGGAGCCTTTGATTAAATACCTTCCGTATATGTCTTCCGGGGCTACGCCCGATCTTTTAAAATGAAAGTCATCCATTACCGTGTAAGCAACATTAACATCTCCCAGTATTTTTTTTAATGCCGGGCTCCAAACACGCTCCGTAAGCCAGAGCCCTCTCGGCCGCGCGTTGAACATGCTGATAAGCTTATCTGTAAGCATGTTTATCTGCCCTTTCGCGTCATTCTCCGGCACGACAGTAAGTATGGGCTCAAAATAACCTCCTGTCAGAAGTTCTACTTGTTTTTTTTCTACAAGACTTTTTATCCTGTGCATGAATTCAGGCCTATTGCCGGATATCCAATCGAGCAGACTTCCGGAATAATGCATTGAAGTTTTTATGCCGGGGTGCCTTTCAAGGACATCTATGAACGGTTTATAGGCTTTTTCGTAAGCTTTTTCGAATACGCTGCCGAAATTATCCACCGGCTGGTGAGAGTGTACTCCCATTATAAATTTTGCTTTTGGCGCGCTCATCAGGCTCCGTGTTTTTTTGCATTGGACAGAAGGTCTATTATTATTCTTGCCAGTTTATGAGGGTCATGGCGCACAAGGTCTCTGGCATTTATGACTTTTGCTTTTATTATCTCGCACCCCATCTTTTTTGTCTCTTCCGCGTCGGCTTCTATGGGGTAGGCGCCCTGTTCTTTATATTTATCCACAAGCTTTTGCGGTATGTCAGATATATTAGCGATACAATAATCAACTATTCCCGGGCCTGTGTGTTTTACTATGGCTTTTATATGATCGCTTACTTTATAGCTATCCGTCTCCCCTGCCTGGGTCATGACGTTGCATACATATATTTTTATGGCTTTTGAGTTATTTATTTCCTGATATAAACCGTTAATGAGCAGGTTCGGCATTACGCTGGTATACAGGCTTCCGGGGCCAAGGATTATCGCGTTAGCTT
>CAZFLU010000144.1:0-3369 GCA_964519195.1 uncultured Planctomycetia bacterium
GGCGGATTAGGAGAAACCTTCGGCGGAGATACGGGCCAGACAATATTTGGAACGAAAATGTCTGTTTTTCTTACAAGAGCAACGATAGTGGCAGCGTGCGTTTTCCTGATAGCGTGTCTCGCTTTAGGTATAATGACTTCCAGAAGAGGACGGAGCCTTATTGATCTTAACAGGGGCGTCATCCCGAATACCATGATACCGATCACCGAACAAGCGGCCTCGGAAATGCCAAACGCAGAGGAGCTTCCTGTTGCCGAACCTGAAAAGTTACCAAAAAATTAAAAAAATTCCCGTAATCATACCGCTATTTATCATAATAGCGGTATTTTTTTTGCATTCAGGCTCCTTTACAGAAACCCCTGAACATGGAGACGCTTTTGTAGTTGGCGAAATAGGGGACGCGCGCACGCTGGTTCCCATACTCGCTTCGGATAGCCCGTCCTCCTATATAGTGAATCTCGTATTTAACGGCCTCATAAAATACGATAAAAATGTGGAGCTCGTAGGCGACCTTGCCAAAAGCTGGGAGATCGAAGAGGGAGGCAAAGTAATAGTATTTCAGTTACGTAAAAACGTGAAGTGGCACGATGGCAAGCCCTTTACTTCGGAAGATGTTATTTTTACTTACAATTCACTTATCGATCCTTCGGTCCCCACTCCTTACAGCGGTGATTTTAAAATGGTAGAAAAAATAGAGCCTCTTGATGAATACACGGTTAAAGTGATATATAAAGAGCCGTTCGCGCCGGGCCTGTCAAGCTGGGGAATGCCCATAATGCCAAAACATCTTTTAGAGGGGGAAGATCTTTTAACCACAAAATTCAGCCGGGATCCAGTGGGGACCGGGCCATATAAGTTTAAACGCTGGAAAACAGGCGAACGCATTGATCTTATTTCAAATCATGAGTATTTCGAACACCGCCCGTACATAGACCGTTATATCTACAGGGTAATACCGGATTCAGCCACTATGTTCCTTGAGCTTCAAACCTCCGGCATAGATTCAATGAGCCTTACGCCCCTTCAATACACCAGGCAGACAGAAGGCGGTTTCTTTGAAAAAAAGTATAATAAATACAGATACCCTTCTTTTGGCTATACTTTCATGGCGTATAATCTTGAAAATGCGAAATTTAAAGATAAAAAAGTGCGCCAGGCCCTGAATTACGCGGTTGATAAGAATGAGATAATAGAAGGGGTTCTTCTGGGCCGTGGCAGGATCTCTTCAGGCCAGTTTGTGCCGGAATCATGGGCGTTTAATGAAAAAGTAAAACCGTATCCTTTTGATCAAAAAAAAGCGCTTAAACTTCTTAACGAGGCAGGGTGGCGCGATACGAATTCTGACGGTTGGCTTGATAAGGACTCCGAGCCGTTCAAGTTTACGATAATCACTAATCAAGGCAATGATTCCCGCAGGATGGCTGCTGAAATAATCCAGAGGAGGCTCAAGGACATAGGGATAAAAGTAGAGATACGCGTGCTTGAATGGTCCGTTTTCATAAACGAATTCGTTAATAAAAAAAGATTTGAAGCTATCATAATGGGGTGGGGGCTTGGCCGGGAGCCGGATTGCTACGATATATTCCATTCCTCCAAAACACGGCCCGGAGAATTCAATTTTGTAAGCTACGCCAATCCTGAAATAGACAGGCTTCTCCTTCTGGGCCGCAGGACATTTGATAAAGAAAAAAGAAAAAAGGTATACAGAAAGATACATGAGATACTTTATGATGACCAGCCCTACATGTTTCTATACGTTCCCGACAGCCTTGTTGCCGTAAGTAAAAGGTTCCGGGGTATCGCGCCTTCGCCGATAGGCATAGGGTATAATTTTATAGACTGGTGGGTCCCGGAAGACAGACAAAGGTATAAATATTGAACAAGGTTTGCACAAGATAAATCCGAAATTAGAATATCGAAATACGAAACAAATCTAAAATACGAATTTCGAAATTAAAAAAGCAAAAATTATTATGCTTAATTACATTATTCGCAGATTACTTAACATGATACCGGTGCTTTTTGGTATTACCATAATATCCTTTGCCGTGATACATCTTGCGCCGGGAAAGCCTACAGATGCCCTGACCCAGCTTAACCCTAAAATAGACTTTGAAGCCAGGGAGAAGCTTAACAAAATATACGGCCTTGATAAGCCATTACACGCGCAGTATGTTAACTGGATCAAAAAAATAGCGAAGCTTGATCTTGGAAGAAGTTTTACGGATAACAGGCCTGTAAAGTACAAAATACTGGAAAGGCTGCCTGTAACGCTTCTTATAAATATACTGGCTATATTTATAATTTTTACACTTTCAATACCTATCGGAGTAAAAAGCGCCGTAAACAAAGATTCATTGTTCGATAAGGTCATGACGGTCGTTGTATTCATCGGTTTCGCGGCTCCAAGCTTTTGGCTCGCGATGCTGCTTATGTCTTTTTTCGGAGTGCGGCTCGGTATCCTGCCGGTATCGGGTATAGTATCGCTTGATTTTGAAAATCTAAGCGCGCTGGGAAAAGCGTTGGACCTTCTCAAGCACCTCATATTGCCTGTAGGCGTTTCCAGCATAGCCGGCTTTGCCGGCGTTTCGCGTTACATGCGCCAGAGCATGCTTAATGTGATAAAAGAGGATTACATAAGGACAGCCAGGGCAAAGGGTTTACCAGAGAGCGTTGTTGTGTATCGGCACGCGCTCAGGAACGCGCTCCTTCCCATAATAACAATAATAGGCCTTTCAATTCCCGGGCTTATAAGCGGCAGCGTTATACTTGAGACGATCTTCAGCATACCCGGCATGGGCAGGCTCATGGTGGAAGCGGTTTTCGCCAGGGATTATAATACGATAATGGCAGGGCTTTTGGTAAGCGCCGTGCTCACCCTTCTTGGAAATCTCATTGCTGATATCGCTTACGCATACGCTGACCCGAGAATACGGTATAACAAATGAAAAAGTTATTAAAAAATAAATTAGCAATATCAGGAGCATCTTTGATAGCGTTGCTTATATTGGTAGCGGTTTTTGCCGGTAATATTTCAGGCCATGACCCTAGTGACATTAATATACCGGAAGCCCTGCTCGCGCCTTCGTGGCAGCACCCTTTAGGGACAGACAGTCTGGGGCGGGACCTTTTTACACGCATGGCCTATGCTGCCAGAATAGTTCTATTAATAGGTATTGTCGCGGTGGGGATAGCGGCCTTTTTGGGAGTTATCCTAGGCGCCATAGCGGGTTATTTCGGAGGCAAGATAGATTCGCTTATAACGCGCTTTGCCGATATAATGCTGTGTTTTCCGAGATTTTTTCTTATACTCTCTGTCATAGCCATGGTCGGGCCCAATATATTTAATGTAATGATAATAATAAGCCT
>CAZFLU010000145.1:0-3355 GCA_964519195.1 uncultured Planctomycetia bacterium
GGACGTGCGGGACGCCTCGCTTACGGTCCCCCCGGGCATAGAAGGTATAGTAGTGGATGTTAAGGTCTTTTCCAGAAAAGACGCCAGGTCCAAAACTAAAGAGCAGCGCGCAAAAGAGCTTAAAGAAATAAAGAAGATCGAGGATACGTTCTCTGCACAGATACAGAAACTTGAGGAAGAGAAGGCGCGCAAGATACACAAGCTCCTGGTAGGGCAAAAATTGTCCGCGGGCCTTTTGGATAACGAAACAGGCAAAGTTCTCATAAAACACGATACGACCATAAAAGAAAAGGACCTTTCAAAGATCCAAAAAGCAGACCTTGATAATCTTAAAGTATCAGATAACCCGCAAGCCGAAAACGAGGTGAACCGCGTCGTAAAGCTTCTTGACATGCAGATAGAAGAGATCACTTACGAGCAAGAACGCGAAATAGACCGCGTAAAACGGGGCGACGAGCTCCCGCCCGGAGTCCTGAAAAAGGTTTCCGTTTACGTCGCCAGCAAGAAAAGGGTATCTGTAGGCGATAAAATGGCCGGACGGCACGGAAATAAAGGTGTTATCGCGAAGATCATGCCTGAAGAGGATATGCCGTTTTTAGCAGATGGCACACCCGTTGAGATCGTGCTTAATCCGTTAGGGGTCCCGAGCCGCATGAACGTGGGGCAGATACTGGAAACCCATCTCGGGTGGGCGGCTAAACTTCTTGGATTCGCAGTAGCCAGCCCTGTTTTTGACGGCGCCCGGGAGCATGAGGTAAAAAAAGAAATGAAGAACGCGGGGATTCCCGAAGACGGCAAAGTACGCGTAATAGACGGTTTTACGGGAAAACCCTTTGACCAGAGAGTAACGGTCGGTTACATATACATGATGAAACTTATTCATCTTGTTGATGATAAGATACACGCGCGCAGCATTGGCCCGTATTCGCTTGTTACGCAACAACCTCTCGGAGGAAAAGCCCAGTTCGGCGGACAAAGGTTCGGGGAAATGGAAGTCTGGGCTCTTGAAGCTTATGGCGCCGCGTACACTTTGCAGGAGCTCTTAACGGTAAAAAGCGACGACGTAATGGGCAGAACAAAAGTATATGAGGCTATTGTAAAAGGCGAAACAGCCTTCCAACCCGGCACGCCGGAATCTTTCAATGTTCTGGTAAAAGAGCTCCAGAGCTTATGCCTGGATGTCAGGATGGAAAAAACAAAAGAGGAAACTAAAAAGTGATAGACGAAATAAATAAGTTTGACGCGATAAGCATACGCCTTTGTTCGCCCGAAGTCATAAAACAGTGGTCAAAAGGCGAGGTTAAAAAGCCTGAAACCATAAATTACAGGACCTTAAAACCGGAGAAAGACGGACTTTTTTGCGAAAGAATATTCGGTCCCACAAGGGACTATGAATGTAATTGCGGAAAGTACAAACGAATAAAACATAAGGGCATCACGTGCGACAGATGCGGCGTTGAAGTAACTCGCTCAAGTGTAAGGCGGGAGCGCATGGGCCATATTGAGCTGGCCTGTCCCGTTTCCCACGTCTGGTTCTTTAAAGGCGTTCCGACCCGAATGGGGAACGTTCTTCAGCTGAACGCGAGAGAACTTGAGAAAGTTTTATATTACGAAGAATACATAGTTATCGATCCCGGTAAGACCCCGCTTAAGAAAAAAGAGCTTCTCAATGAAGAGAAATACGTAGCTTTCAGGGAAAAATTCGGGACTGAATTCGTGGCAAAGATGGGCGCCGAAGCGATAAGGGAAATTTTGGCGGAAGTTGAATTGGATAAATTATCGCAAAAACTGAAGAAGGATATAAAAGAGGCAAAAACAAGCCACACCCAGAAGCGCAATATAAAAGTGCTAAAAGTGGTTGAGAATTTCAAATCCTCCGGGAACAGACCCGAATGGATGGTGCTTGAGGTATTGCCGGTAATACCGCCTGACCTGCGACCGCTGGTACCGCTTGACGGCGGCAGATTCGCGACCAGCGATCTTAACGACCTCTATAGAAGAGTAATAAACAGGAATAACAGGCTTAAAAAACTTCTTGAGCTGAAAGCGCCGGAAGTTATCATAAGGAACGAGAAGCGAATGCTTCAGGAAGCCGTGGACGCTCTTTTTGATAACGGACGTCATGGGAGGCCGGTGCTTGGGCCCGGCAACAGGCCCCTTAAATCATTAGCTGATATGCTGAAAGGAAAGCAGGGCAGGTTCCGGCAGAATCTTCTGGGTAAACGAGTGGATTATTCCGGAAGAAGCGTGATCGTCATAGGCCCCGAGCTTAAACTGCACCAGTGCGGCCTTCCGAAAAAAATGGCCCTCGAGCTTTTCGAGCCTTTCATAATAAGAAAGCTTAGAGATAAAGGGTTTGTTCATACTATAAAAAGCGCGAAGAAAATGGTTGAAAAAGCAAAGCTGGAGGTTTGGGACATCCTTGATGAGGTGATCAAGGACCACCCCGTAATGCTTAACCGCGCGCCAACGCTTCACAGGCTGGGCGTGCAGGCATTTCAGCCTGTTTTGATAGAAGGTAAGGCCATTCGTATTCACCCGCTTGTCTGCGCGGCTTTCAACGCTGACTTTGACGGAGACCAGATGGCTGTACATGTGCCTCTTTCGCTTGAGTCGCAGGTTGAAACGCGCCTTCTTATGCTTTCCACTAATAATATATTTTCGCCGTCTAACGGAAGGCCTATCGCCGTTCCTTCTCAGGATATCGTGTTAGGATGTTATTACCTGACCAAACAAAAAGACGGGGCCAAGGGTGAAGGCAAGGTTTTTTCAGGAACCGATGAGGTGATCACCGCATATCAGGATGAGGAAGTGTCTCTTCACGCCAAAATAAAAGTGAGAATAAAAAACGCGTTACAGGAAACAACTGTAGGCAGAGTGATCCTGAACGACCTCTTGCCGGAAGGAATGCCTTTTGTTAATGAAGTTCTGGATAAAGGAAAAGTTGAAAAGGTAATAATAGATTGCCATAACATAAAGGGCCATCAGGCAACGATCGAACTTTTGGACAAATTAAAAAGCATAGGCTTTGAGGAAGCAACCTTAGCCGGGCTCTCGATCTCCATAGATGATTTTAGCATACCCCGGGAGAAAGAAAAATATATTGCCAAAACCCGCGAAGAAGTTGCCCGGGTTGATGAACAATACAAAAAAGGCGTTATAACAGACGGTGAAAGATATAACAAGATCATAGACTTATGGACGCATACAACCGAGTCCGTATCGGACCTTATATTCGAGCAGCTCGATTCTTTTAACCCCATTTTCATGATGGCGGATTCAGGGGCCAGGGGCTCCAAGCAGCAGATAAGACAGCTTGCCGGAATGAGAGGCCTTATGGCGAAACCGTCGGGCG
>CAZFLU010000146.1:0-3354 GCA_964519195.1 uncultured Planctomycetia bacterium
AGTTTCCAAAAAGGGTTAAGTCCTATAATGAGATCGGACCACCAATAACACTGGCTGTGCGCCAGTTTTCTTTTTTTATCAAAAGGGTTAAGCACGGTAGCGATAAGCATCGCCACATAGAGGATCGCTGTTAAAATAAAGCTTATTATCCAGATAAATATCGAAAGAATGGGCCGCATTTTAAGAGTTCTGTTCAGCTATCTCTCCGGCGACAGGCAATTTAAAATGCTCGCCCTGATAAGCTTTGACCATCAGCACTATCCACAGTACTATCTCGGTTATCCATAAAACAGGTATCAGTATCCATCCGAGTATCGGGATAAAAGGAAGTATCATGCCCAGCACGAACAAAAAGCCGAAAGTTATAATGGACTGCATGGCGTGAAAACGAACGAACTTATTTTCTTTTTCGGTCAGAAAGAACACAATGCCGGTAACGAACCATAAAAGGTAACATAAAAGGCCTGCTAAATTAGGTTTCATGCCGGAACTTGTTTTTCCAAGATCTTTGTTTTCCATAACCACCTCCATTCATAAATTATACTAATAAATATAAGAAACTTCAAGAAACTTAAAAATATCGCTGAACATAGAACAGGGCGCGTTTTACCGCGCCCTGTTCTATATTATTTTTATTATATTACTTTATTTTTTCCCGACTTTCTTCATCTGCCCCATGTCCCATTATGGTCTGTAACATATCCTTCTCTGCGTTAACACTATATACACTCATTACTATTATTTTAATATTACTATCTATTTTCTTTATTATGTCAAGAACTTCTAATTTTAAAGTTTTGCCTATTCTAATATCGAGAAGTGCTGCGTTCGGTTTAAACTGAATCACTTCATCGCTAATTTTTCCTGAATCTCTTATATTCTTTGCGCTGTAAACATTATATCCTGGGCGGTTAAAAAACTCGCTAAGCGCCTCGTTCGCCAATGGTTCGCAATCCGCTATTAAAATCTTTAGCATTAAAATCCCTTTTTTTCTATGCTTCAAGAACCGAGTTGACTTTCATTTCTTTATAAATATCGGCTATAGCAAGACAATAAGGATTTATTTCTCGGAATCCGCTTATTATCTTTATGCTATTTTCTTTCAATGAAAAATTCTTACTTTTATTATAGACATCTTTAATCCCTATAAGCTGATTATAAATACCGCTTATTTCTTTTCTTATTGCTTTAATAAACGGCTCGCATTTATCTGATATGCCGGCATTGTTTATTTTCGCTTCTATTTCCGTAAGCATATTGTTAGCCAATCCATAATAATTCTCTATTTTATCTATATTAATTTCCATCTCTTTCTGAAGTTCGTCAGTTATATTTCCCGGAGCGCTTTCTTCCAATCTATAGGCGAAAAAAAACGATACAGTTTGCAGACTCGTTATTTTGCTTATAAGAGTATGAAATTTTTCCCGAATTTGCAGTAGCTGTTCTTTATGTGCCATTACTGTTTATCTACAACATTTTTTATGGTATTTTCTAGTTCCGGAAAGTTTATCGGTTTCATGATGTATCCGTTTGCTCCGGCAGATATGCATTCATTTTCTTTTTCGCGGTCAATAAATCCTGTTATTACCAGCACTTTTATATTGGTGTTCCATTTTTTTATTTTTTTTAGTACTTCTATCCCACTTATGCCTTCCGGCAGATGAAGATCAAGAAGTACGCAATCCGGAGGGTCCTTTTCTAGCATTTCAATAGCTTCTTCTCCTGTTTTGGAACTTCTCGTTTCAAAGCCTCTCGACTTAAGAAACCCCCCTACGCATTCTCTCATTTCCGGGTCATCGTCAACCATTAATACTTTTATCATATCTTTGCCTCCGGCCATTCTGGTATGCTCACTATAAATGTAGCGCCTTTCTTGTACTCGCTTTCTACTCTTATAGAGCCTTTCATAAGGTTTTCCACAAGATTTTTTACAAGGTCCAGGCCAAGGCCGGTGCCAACTACCTTATTTTTTTCTTTCGTGTTATTCTGACCTCCTATTTCCTTTCTTCTCGCGAAACTTTCGTAAAGAGCGCCAGACCCTTTCGTGGTAAAGTATGGTAAAAAAATAGAAGCCTTATCTTCCGGCTTAATCCCTATGCCCGTATCTATGAATTTTATTTCTATTTGATGTATATTTTTTGAATGCGATACTTTAACTTTTACATTATTCTCTTTACCCTCACCTAGTTTAATTTCTTTCATCCGGATCGCGTCTATCGCATTATCAATGATAGTTACGGTAATTTCTCTCAAATCCTCTTCTTTTACATTGGCTTTAGGGATATTTTTATCTACTTCAAGATTAATCGGGATCTGGTGCGTGCCTTCTTTATATTTAAGCTCTTTAACCATGTCTATAGATAATTGAAGGGCGTTTTCTATATCAAGCGGTGCTAAAATATCTTTTGAAGGTTTTGCGAAATCTCTCGCTTTTTTTACAACGGAAGCGCTTGCTTCAATGTACTTATCCACTAAGTCTAAATCCCGAGATAATTTGTCCGCTATGTTTTGTAAGCTATCACGCGTAATATCTTCTTTTTTAATTTTTTTAATTATATCCTCTGTATAAATAATCGTCTGAAGCCTGTTTCTCGCTCTTCCTAAATGATTGTTTATATTATGACTTAAGAAGGACATCATTTTACCGAGATCGGCTACTTTTTTCTGTTCGGCAAGCTCGTATAATACTTGAGAGTTTTTTATGGCAATAGCTTCTGTTTTCGCTAAATCCATAAGGATGTTTAGATCTTCGCTTGTGTAGTCTTCGTCTGATTTTTTCTTTCCTAGTAGCATAATACCTATCAATTCATTGTGAATAATTAGTGGTACCGCTATATGGGCTCCAAATTTATTCATTTCATTTACCAATTCTTCATCCGTTTTTGATGTATGTTCGACCGAAACAATATTTTTTCTATTTTTTAAATAAGTAGCGATCGTAGAAGTATTCGCTATAATTATATCTTTATCCTTTTCCTGAACCCCATGAGAAATAAATCTATCCTTATTGTTATTCAGCAATAATACAATGGTATTTTCTGGACGCAATGTGTTATTTAATAATTCTATTGTCCCATTTACAATTTTATCTAAATTCAGCACTGTTATAACTTCAGCAATAAAAGATTCTAAAATCTGTTTGTAATCATATTTCTTTTGGAAGAGATATTTATCGGTAATTTTTACAAGAAAATCCTCTAGGGGTCTTACCGCAAAAATGATTATGATAGAGCTTATAGCAAGCCCTAAAAGCCTTCCGCCTGCCAGTATTTCTTGCGTTAGAACAGTAACACCTACGAATATACCAAAAGCTACTATAAAAAGAGATGCGAATACGAGGGTTTTCTTTATTAT
>CAZFLU010000147.1:0-3353 GCA_964519195.1 uncultured Planctomycetia bacterium
ATAACCGCTTTTGATCCGAGGTCCTTCATTTTTCGCAAGAAACTATTAAGCGTAAGCGCGTCAGGGGTCGTGCGTTCAGCCGGAACGCGCCGCGTTCCTATTTTATAATATATGGTCCCTATTAAGCCTGTTTTGATTTCCCGGGCCCTTAAAATGCTATCTATCAGGATGGCTGTCGTGCTTTTTCCGTTCGTACCCGTTACGCCTATGACCTTGAGGGATTTTCCAGGGTTTTTATAAAAATTAGAAGCTGCCGCGGGCAGCGCCTTTCTAGCGTCCTTTACGGTTATGATAAGCGGGCCTGTTTTTCTCTCTTTAGCTGAAACCACAACTGCCTTAGCGCCTTTTTCAAGGGCCCGGCTTATAAAATTCGCGCCGTTCTCGCGCGCGCCTTCAATGGCAATGAAAAGCGCGCCCGGCGTTACAAGGCGCGAATCATTCGTCACTGACGATACTTCTTCATCGGCCAGTTTTTCCGCTGCTCTGAACTCTATTCCCTTAAGGAGTTTTCTTATTTTCATCGCGGTCGCTTTCTATTTCAAGGTAGGGTAATATTTTTTCGGCTATTTCTTTGAAAGCAGGAGCGCATACCTGTCCTCCGAAATACCTGCCTTTCGGGTCATCAACAGACACTGCCATGGCTATTTCGGGTTTTTTATAAGGCGCGAATCCTATAAAAGAGGCAATATATTTTTTATCGTAGTAGCCTCCCGCCGGATTTACTTTTTGCGCCGTGCCGGTTTTGCCGCCTGCCCTGTAAGCCTTAAGCCTTGCGCTTTTTCCGGTACCCCTTTCCAGCACTCCTTCCATGAGCTCTTTAACTTTCTCTGCCGTTTCTTCAGAAATAACGCGTCCGATGGCTTTAGGCCTGACCTCTTCCACTAGAGCGCCGCTTTCTGTTTCTATCCTGGAAACGACATAGGGCTTCATCATGACTCCATTATTGGCGATCGTGGCGGTAAGAAGCGCCAGCTGCATGGAAGTTACGGCTATCCCCTGGCCCATGGGTATGGTTGTCATGTCCGAGTAGGCCCATCTCGAAGCTTCGCGCGATATTCCACCTATTTCTCCCGGGAGGTCAATGCCGGTAGGTTTTCCGAAATTGAATTTTTTAATATAACTATAGAATTTTTCTTTTCCCAGTTTATCAGCCGCCTTTGCCACGCCGATATTACTGGATTTTTCTATAACCTCGCGAAAGGTCAGAATGCCATAAGCGTGATAATCGTGTAATGTTCTTTTTCCAACGCGCCATGTGCCGTTTTCACAAAAAAACTTGGTATCAAAGTTCACTACTCCTTCTTCCAGGGCGCCGCTGGCCGCGACTATTTTAAACACGCTTCCGGGTTCGAATGAATCCGTAAGCGCGCGGTTCCTGATCTTATCAGCTGCAGCGTCCGAGATGTCGTTTGGATCAAACCTTGGAATGCTTGCCATCGCCAGCACTTCTCCCGTTCCCGGCCGGAGCACTACGATGCTGGCGGATACAGGTTTATACTTTTCGGAAATATTATCAATTTCTTTCTCAACAACATGCTGGATAACCTGGTCAATGGTGAGGATAAGGTTATTGCCATCGCGCGCTTCCAGGGTTTCCCTTTCAAAGGATATAAGTTCTCTTCTTTTCGCGTCGCGCGCGGAACGCCGCCATCCGTACTCGCCGCGTAGATCATTATCATAATAAAGTTCCACGCCCTCGAGCCCTTTATTATCCACACTCGTTATGCCCAGGACATGGCACGCCATACCACCGCCCGGATATGAACGCTTTGGTTCGGGAATAGTGTATATACCCTGAATTCCGAGTTTCTTTACTTCATCCTCTGTGCCCGGAGGCGCTTTCCTTCGCACCCATCCGAAATAATTATCCCGTTGCAGGCGGGAAAGCATTGTATCTTCATCAACGCTGAATTTATCCGCAAGAATTGAAGCTGTTCCCTTTTTATTTTCTATTTCCCTGGGCACCATGTAGATCGAGGGCCTGTCAACATAGAGCGCCATTGCCCTTCCGTGAGAATCAAAAATATTACCCCTGCGGGGCGCTATTCTTATGAAAATATTATGCTGTTTTGCCGCGAGTTCGGAAAAACGCTTATTGGATAATATTTGGATATATAAGAGGCGTCCGGAAAGAAGGACAAAAATAACGAGGATGATCAGGAATACACTGCGCTCTCTGGTTTTGCTAAAATTAATATGCACTTGTTAGAGGAGTTTTAAGTTTAGAGCTTATCTTTTGCTTCAGCTTTTATGGTAAGCTTGTCAACCAGTCTTGCCAGGAGAGAGATCTTGGGTTTTTCTGTTTCCCGCTTCGCTAGATCGAAATTCGCGCCTGTTATGTGCCGGATCCTGGATACCTTAGGCAGCGTCAGAGTTATATCGTTCTGGCAAAGAATATCCTCCACTCTCTTCGGCGATTCCAGACGGGAAAGATTATATACCAAAGATCTGTATTGGTCAAGGAGTAAGGAAAGCTCCTCCTGCTGCTTATGTATCACGAAACTTGTCTTAACGGTTTCCACTTTCTGGTGAACATATGTAAGCGCTATGAGGCCGCATAGCGCTATGTTCCGTACAATTTTAAAAAAGACTGTTTTCGTCATAAAATGCCTTTTATTTCTTCTCAAATATCCTTAGCTTTGCGCTTCTGGCCCTTGGATTCCCCCTTACTTCCTCTTCGCTTGAGATGATCGGTTTTTTCGTGATAATCTCGCCTTCGCCTTTTTTGGCGAATTCTTTAAATTTATTTTTCGCTATCCTGTCTTCGAGCGAATGAAAGGATATAGTGGCTATTCTGCCGCCTTCGTTAAGAAAACCTATCATTTTGTCCAATCCCCTTTCTATGCTGTTAAGCTCGTCATTTACTTCTATGCGTATGGCCTGGAATGTTCTTGTAGCAGGATGTATCTTTTGACGCCGGTATAGGCCGCCTACCGTTCTTTTTGCTATACCGGCAAGTTCTCCTGTTGTTCTTATAGGGCTTCTTCTTCGTTCTTCTGTGATAACACGCGCGATCCTGCCGGCAAAACGTTCTTCTCCGAAACTTCGTATTATTCCCTCGAGCCTTGGCCTGTCATACCGATTAACAACGTCATAAGCGCGAAGGGCTTGCCTTGTGTCCATCCGCATATCAAGGAACGTGTCAAACTCAAAACTAAATCCCCTTACGGGGTCCGAAAGCTGATAACTGGAAAGCCCGAGATCAAAGAGCCCCGCGTCCACTTTTTCTATGCCCATGCGGGATAGAACAATATCCAAGTCTTTAAAATTAGCGCGCGCTAATTTAAATTTACCGTTTTTAGTTCTAAGGAGCGCTTCGGATATTTTAAGCGCCTTTTCATCCTGATCGATCC
>CAZFLU010000148.1:0-3348 GCA_964519195.1 uncultured Planctomycetia bacterium
GAAGGCGGGCACACTGTCGGAGCGGGGGTTATAACGGAGATAATCGAGTAAGCTATAAGTTGTAAGCTTTAAGCTATAAGAGGGAATAATTTATGCCCGCTGAAATAATAACTTTCGAATGTCCGGAATGTAAGAGACGGAATTACGGTTCTTCAAAAAACAAAAAAAAGAACCCTGAACGCCTGGAACGATCGAAGTATTGCCGGTTTTGCAAAAAGCATACGCAGCATAAGGAGATCAAGTAAGGATTGTTTGATATATTAAAAGGTTAGGAGCGTCGGTTAACTGGTAAACCAACGGTCTCCAAAGCCGTGACTGCAGGTTCGAGCCCTGCCGCTCCTGCCATACCGGCAGCGGTTTCGGAGAATCCCTCTCCCGAAAGTTTCCGCGTTCGGCTCTGGCCTGCGGAAAAAAGGCGAAAAAGCGCTTATGAATAAAGTCGCAAAGTTTATAAATGAGATAAAAATAGAATTGAAAAAAGTTTCCTGGCCAACCCGGCGAGAGCTTTTGAATTCTACGGTGGTTGTAATAGTTTCGGTCGCGTTCCTTTCTATTTTCATAGGAGTATGCGATCTGATCTGGTCGAATGTTATAAACCTGGTGTTAAGATAAAATGCCGAAGAAGTGGTACGTAATACACGCTCAGACAGGCTTTGAGGAAAAGGTCAAGGCCAGCCTTGAAAAGAAGCTTGAGCAGAACCCCGATATCAAAAATTTCATAGACAGCATAGTGGTTCCTACCGAGCAGGTTGCCGAGATCAAAGGCGGAAAAAAGAAAATAAGCGAAAGAAAGTTTTTTCCAGGATACGTCCTTGTTCAGATGGAACTAAATGATAAAAGCTGGTATTTCATAAAAAAAACTTCAGGCGTCACAGGTCTTGTCGGGCCTCGTTCGCGGCCTACGCCGCTTACGGAGCAGGAAGTAAAGAACATATTAAAACAGACTGAAACAACAAAAGAGAAACCGATCCCGAAAGTTACTTTTGAAAAAGGTGAGCCGATACGGGTCAAGGAAGGCCCGTTTAATAACTTTAACGGAGCGGTCGAAGAAGTAAATCACGAAAAGGGTAAAATAAAGGTCTCTATATCTATTTTCGGGCGCTCAACGCCAGTTGAGCTTGAAATGTGGCAAATAGAAAAGGTTTAAGAGCGGAATAACTTACTATATATAGAGGAAGGCGCATAAATGGCTAAAAAAGTAAAAGCAATGATCAAGTTGTATTGCCCTGCCGGGCAGGCGAATCCGGCACCTCCGGTAGGACCCGCGCTTGGACAGCACGGGCTTAACATAATGCAGTTCTGTAAAGCGTTTAACGATAAAACAAAAGGCAGGGACGGGCTGGTGCTGCCGGTTATAATAACCGCTTATGAAGACAGAAGCTTCACCTTTATAATAAAGACACCGCCATCAAGCGTGCTCCTTAAAAGAGCCTGCGGCCTGGCAAAGGCAAGCGGCACGCCCAATAAAGAAAAAGTCGGCCAAGTTACAAAAAAAGAGGTCGAAGAAATAGCGAAAACGAAAATGCCGGACTTAAATGCGAACGATATAGGGGCAGCGATGAAGATAGTCGAAGGAACGGCCCGCAGCATGGGCATAGAAGTAGTAGAGAAAAAAACCGCCGAGGCAAAATCCCCGGCTCCGAACGAAACCCCCGCAAATAAAGAGGAGAAGGCCTAAATGTGCGCCATGACCACAAAACGAAGAAGATCTTCCGAATCGTTGTATGATAAGAACAAGCCGTACAACCTGGAAGAAGCTGTCGCGACCCTTAAAAGCGTCCCCAAAGTTAAATTTGACGAGACTGTTGAGCTTTCGATAAATCTGGCGCTTAACCCGAAAGAACCATCGCACATGGTAAGAGGAACGGCCGCGCTGCCTCACGGAACAGGGAAGAACATAAAGGTGCTCGTGTTTTGTAAAGGCGAAGAAGCTCAAAAAGCAAAAGACGCAGGAGCTGATTTCGCGGGCGCAGATGACCTCGTAAAAAAGGTTTCGGGAGGATGGTGCGATTTTGATGTTGCCATCTCCACATCTTCAATGATGCGTGAAATAGCCAAGCTCGGCCGCGTGTTAGGCCCCAGAGGGCTCATGCCGAATCCAAAAACCGGCACCGTAACAGACGATATCGAAAACGCGATCAAAGAAGTGAAGGCGGGTAAAATAGAGTTCAAAATGGATAAGCAAGGCGGCATACATGTAGGAGTCGGAAAATTATCGTTCGAGAAAAGCGCAATATGTGAAAACGTGAAAAAGCTCATAAATGCTGTATTTGCCTCGAACCCGAACATGAGCAAGCCTCAAATAGTAAAGTCAATAGCGCTTTCCACCACAATGGGGCCGGGTTTGCGGCTCAACATATCAGAATTCAGAAAATAAGGAATATTTATGCAGGAAAAATTCGGGATAAAAACAAAGGAGCTGATGTCCGGAGAGTTTAAAGAGAAGCTTGAGAACTTTCATGATTTTATCATAACCAATTACAAGAATCTAAGCTCACAGGACATTGAAAAACTAAGAAAAAACATGCGTAAAGCAGAATCCAATTATTTTGTCGTGAAAAATTCTATCGCGAAACGCGTTTTCGGCGAGCTTGACATCGAAGGCCTGGATGAATTCATGAAAGGGCAGGTAGGGATAGGCTTTTGCGGCGATATTGTTACTGCTTCGAAAACCCTCGTGGATTTTTCAAAGGAACACGCTGATTTTACTCTTGCTTGCGCCTTTCTTGAAGGAAAGGTGCAGGAATCGGGTAAAATAAAAGAAATAGCCGCGCTTCCATCGCGCGAGGTCTTGCTTGCCATGGTTGTGAGCTACATGAAGAGCCCGATAAACGGTTTTGTAGGAGTGCTGAAAGGCCTTTTACGAAACCTTGTTCACGCTATAAACGAAATAAAAAAGAAAAGAGAAGGAGGAGAGGTAAAATGACTGACGAAAAGAAGGTAGAAGAAACGCAGGCGGAAGAGGCGAAGGAAAAAGAAACAAAAAAGGTTGACTTGAGCGAAAACATGAAAAACATTGTGGATACGCTAGAAAAAATGACCGTCATGGAACTTTCAGACCTTGTGAAGGCGCTGGAAGACAAATTCGGTGTCAGCGCAGCCGCGCCTATGGCCATGGCTCCTATGGGCATGGCGGGCGGAGCAGCGGGAGCAGCGGGTGCCGCGCAAGCTGAGGAGAAAACATCCTTTACGATCGTGCTAGCAGACGTTGGAAGCAACAAAATAAACGTCATCAAAGAGATACGCGCCATAACCACGCTCGGGCTTAAGGAAGCGAAAGAGCTTGTAGAAGCTGCTCCGAAGCCGGTGAAAGAAGGCGCGACGAAAGAAGAGGCTGATAAAATAAAA
>CAZFLU010000149.1:0-395 GCA_964519195.1 uncultured Planctomycetia bacterium
CGTGGACCCGGACGTCGAGCTTCTCCCGGTTCTTGATGACCCATTCATATTAACTTCGGCTGAATCTTTGAGCGCGTATTTCATCAAAGACACGGGATCCTGCACTATATGAACCGTTAAAAAGAATATAAGCTCTGTTTTCTCCTGAACTTCGCTTGTGTGCTTAAAGAGCCTGCCTACAAACGGTATGTCGCCTAAAAGGTCGCCCAATAGGGGGATCTTATTGTCTCGCGTGATCGTCTTGTCGCGTATGAGCCCTCCGATAAAAATAGTATCTCTGTCGCGCACCATTACTTGTGTTTCGGCTTCGCGCGTGGTAAAAATGGGTAACTGAAAGAATTCTGTTATATTCTGGAACCCTATAACGTCCTTAATTTCCGGCTTAAGCTCAACTT